>JAITKF010000088.1 GCA_031278545.1 Prevotellaceae bacterium | reverse complement strand
CCGGTCTAATTCCCTTGTGGTAACGCCGGGGGCTATCCGTTTTCCTACTTCGGCCAGTGTTTTGGATACTAACAGGGCGTTTTCGCGCAGCAGCGTTATTTCGTCGTCGGATCGCAAGTGTATCATTTTGTCAAAGATCTAAAATCGGGCAAAGGTAAGAAAATGTCGGGACATATACAAATTTTGGTGGTTCGTAAAAAATTCATTCTACGGTACAATGGCGCTTTCCTGCCGGCTCCAGGGGCCGCGGACGCCGACGGTGTTCACCCAGCGGAGGTGGTAGTAGACTGTTTTGCCGATGTCGGCAATGTCGAAATCGACCACAAAGGGCGTGTTCGTGTCGGTGCCGGCGAACGTAAATTCGGAGTCGGCGGTGGGCGGGTCGCCGCCTTTTTTCATGTAGATTTCGCATCCGTGGACGCCGGCGGGTTTTGCGCGTTCGCCGAGTTCGTTGCCAAAGTGGATGGTGTACCGGCGGCTTTCCGACGTGTCGATTTTTATTACTAAGGGCGCCTTATCGGGTTCGGGCGCGTCTTCGCGCGTGCCGGAGGGGACGTGCAGGCCCAGCCGCAGTTTGTCGGGGTCGCTCACCAGCGGGTTGTAGCGCAGTTGCTGGTTGACAAACAGGCGGATGTCGCCCGTATAGGCGGCCTGGCATTCTTCCCGCGCCAGCACGTCGGCGCGGCTGCGGTTGTCCTCGTTGGAGGCTTTGGGGTAGACCACGTCCCATACGGCTTTCTGAGCAGCCAAGGGGGCGATGGCCGCATCGGTGATACCCCATGCGGCTTTGTTCGTTGTAACAAGGTCAATAAAATTGAATTGGAACGTATTAAATGCGTTCGGGCCTTTGGGTATGTAGTCGTGTGTGCTCATGTTGATTTTAATTTATATTTATTAATATCAGTGATTTATGTGAATTAAACTTTGGCGAGGGGGAAGCCCCCCTAAGCGAGGGGGAACTGCCGGAGAGGCGATATGTGTTCCCCGCGGTTATAGGGACGGTATTGGGGATAACGGGTGTCATGACGGGTTTATTTTAATATTATTTAATAAAGTATAAAATAAGTATGTATATAATTCCGATTAGCGGGATGTAGTCTTTTTTTTTCCATGGTTTTGTAAGGAAATTGTCTGTCCACAGGCGAAGGGTCAAAAGTAAAAGGACGGCGATGATTAAAATGTCGAAGGCATGGTGCAACAGCCAGTCGAAGAGCGTGTTTTGCAGGGCTGTTGTCTTGTCTTTTAAGATGTATAGCAGGACGGTAAGTATGGCGATTGTATTTAGAATCAGCTCTCCGCCTGTTTTTATTTTCTTTTTGGCTTCTGTGTGCATGGCTTTTTCTTTATGGTATGACGGCACGAATGCGTTGGTCGATATGCCATAAGGACACTATCAGGACGCCACTGCCTGCAATAAGTAATAGTGGGAGATAATTTCTTTTTTTCCATGGTTTCTTAAAGAACCGGTCCGTCCACATACAGAACAGGGCATATGCGATCAATACGGCAGTAGTCATTATATCATACCAATATATCTGTATAAAAGAAAATCGAACAAAATGGTCGCCGTCCATGCCGTATTGCTCACTTGTTCTAAAAAAATAGAGTATGCCTATGATTACCAGCGCAATCAATGTTATTATGGGTTTTATGTTTCGCTTTTGTGTCATGGGGTATCACAGTTAGCATACGATTTCAGGCATGCGTTTACGTCGCGATTGTATTGACGAAGAGCCATAGAGGCGTACGCTATTCCAACTACGGGGTTAAAAATAGCCAGGGCAAGTCCGATGCTGTATTGAATATCATATTCTTCTTGAGCCGTTTCCGTACACCGGATAAGCGTTACCAAACAATCCGTGGTGAGCGGTTGGGTAGATTCTCCGGGGTTTTCCTTAAAAATATAGTCTTCTGTAAATTCTCTAAAGTAGCGTTTATTGTCTTCACTCTCAAAAAAAACCGCGTATTTTTGATTTAATAATCGAGATGTGCTCTCAATTTCTTGAAAGGCTTTGGAAAATTCAGCGGTATCCTTGTAGCCTGTTTTGTGTCTGTTTTTATTTAGCCATGCATATAATTTGTCCCGATCGTTCCACAAAGCAATTTCGCTGCTTTCAAGGTTATCGGGCATTAATTTTTGCGCCATTAAACCGAGTTGCGTTTTTAATTTTATAAAATCCGGAGATTCTATAATTTCCTTACAGATTAACGCCGTGGAGTCTTCCATTTTTTTTGCAAAATTCGGAGATGCTACAGTATCCACGCTTTGCGTTTCGTCTCCCTGCGCCGGAAGCATAAATTCCGGCTCTTCGGTACATGCGCCAAGCATAATTAAACTCAGCAACATAAATAATATTGTTTTTTTCATGGTAAGTTTAATTTTGGTTTGTGTTTATATTTATTATAAGAACTTATTTAATTGCACGAAAACCTATTGCGGGCTGGAAATTATCGAATCCGAGGCTACCAGAACGGGCAGTTATGCTACAACTGGGTAGTTCACGGTACACACTGCCGCCGCGTATTGGACAGCGTACCCCTATATGTATTTGAAAATATTGCCCTATGAGGGTGTCGTTTTTTACTGTACAAACGGGATCTACTATGTCGTCGGTCGTATAGATGCGTGAATACTTGTCGTAGCACCATTCCTTTACGTTGCCGGCCATATCGTACAATCCCCAGGCGTTGGGCAACTTTTGCCGTACTGCATAAGTCGAGACGGGATGCTCTTCGGTGGAGACATATAAGGTATAGTCTTCCGTGTCGCCATGATAGAACCATGCATAGTCTTTCAATCGCTCATGCAGGGCAAGTTCCGAGAGGGTGGTATCCAACGCCATCCCTGCGCAAATATCATTGGGGCGGCCGGCTCCTGCGGCATATTCCCACTCGGCTTCCGTAGGCAGGCGGTAGTTATAGTAGTCGCAAAAGGCTTTGGCGCCGAACCAACTGACGTAGGTTACAGGATAGTTGTCGCAACAGAGCTGCGGGATCCACCTGTTCTCCGCGGCTGACCATGTTATTCCCCATGGGGAGTATTCGGTGAGTCTGGACGTGAAATATCTCCTTATTTCGGAATCTTCCACCAGTTTCTGCATACCGTAGCCAGCTACGTTCATTGTTCTGTCCTGCCCCACGCCTACGGCGTTGAGGAACGCGGCGTACTGGGTATTGGTAATTTCGCACTCACTCATTTGGAAGGCTTGAGAAATTGTAACGCGGTGGCGGGGCAATTCAAAATCATAATGATATGACAAGTCATGCATCGCTTCCCCGTACGTGTCCGTCAGCCATTCTTCGCCGGATGTGGCGCCCATTGTAAAAGTACCGGCGGGGATGTTTACAAAGACGATTTCGTAGGGGACAAGGTCGGCGACTTCGACGCGGAGCGTAGCGGTGGCGCCGAGGCTGTCGGTCACGGTGAAGTCGGTCGCGGCGCCTGTCTGCAGGCCGTTGACGGTGATGGTGTCGCCGTTGATGGTGGTGGTAGCCACGGTGGCGTCGCCGCCGCTGAGGGTGTAGGGGGCCGTGCCGCCGCTCACGGTTACCGTCGGGCTTTCGCAGGGGGAACATTGAAGGTTGGCCGTGGAGAGGAAGGGGTGTGTGTACATAAAAAAAGTATTAAACGGTCGGTGAAAAGTGTAAATTTCGGACAAAGGTATAAAAATAATTTTAATTTTTCATTTTGTTATCCATTTCTTCCTTTCAACCGGCCTGTTTTCATCAATCCGTCGTAGTGGCGGTTGAGCAGGTGGCTTTCTATTTGCTGCAATGTATCCAACACCACGCCTACCATAATGAGTAACGAGGTGCCGCCATAGAAGTAAGCAAACTGGTTGTTAATGTTCAGTAGCATGGCAAATGCCGGCAAAATGGCGATAATCGCCAGAAATATGGAGCCGGGCAATGTAATGCGCGACATAATATTGTCGAGATACTCGGCTGTTTTTTTACCGGGTTTGACGCCCGGTATAAATCCGCCGTTTTTCTTCATTTCTTCCGCCATCATATTCGGATTCACTGTTACGGCCGTGTAGAAATAGGTAAAGACAATAACCAGAATAGCAGAAATGAAGTTATACCAGAAACCGACAGGGTTGCTCAATGCGGCAGCCATGCCTTGTGTGGCGCTGAATCCTGAAAACATCAACGGAATAAACATCAACGCTTGGGCGAAGATGATAGGCATTACACCGGCGGCGTTTATTTTCAGCGGAATGTATTGTCGCACGCCGCCATATTGTTTGTTCCCAACGATTCGTTTGGCATATTGCACGGGTATTTTGCGCGTCCCCTGCACCAGGGCGATGGTTACGGCAAATACCAGCATCAGCACAATTAATTCGACAATCAACATCAGGATACTACCTGTCGATTCGTTGATGCGTGAACCGGCTTCAGCCAAAAAGGCAAACGGTAACCGCGCGACGATGCCAACGGTAATAATCAACGAAATCCCGTTGCCGATACCGCGGTCGGTAATGCGCTCGCCGAGCCACATGACAAACATCGTCCCGCCGATAAGTATAATAATCGAGCTAAACCCAAAACCGCTAAATACCACATTCCATATAGAAGTAGGCGCGCCTAACAGAAACGCCTGCGCCGGAATTTGCGATTGCAAATTCATCAGGTAGGCCGGCGCCTGTACCGCTAAAATAACAATGGTCAGGTAGCGGGTCAATTGGTTCATTTTCCGGCGACCGCTTTCGCCTTCGCGTTGCAGGCGTTGGAAATACGGCACCATCATTCCCAACAACTGGATGACGATAGACGCCGAAATATAGGGCATAATCCCCAGCGCAAAGACAGAGGCATTTCCAAAAGCGCCTCCCGAAAAGATGTTAAGCAAGCCTAGTAATCCTTCCTGAGATTGCTGCGAGAAGTCCGAATTAATCAACAGGTTTGCGTCAATGCCGGGAAGCACTATAAAACTGCCCAAACGGTAAACTAATATCAGCAATATGGTGTAAACAATACGCCGCCGCAAGTCTTCAATCTTGAAAATGTTTTGTATGGTAGAAATAAACTTTTTCATTATACCTGCAAATTATAGTTTAGTAGCTACGCCTTGTTGCGCTTCAATAGCGACGATGGCTGCTTTCGAAAAAGCATGCGCCGTAACATTCAGTTTGGCGGTCAGTGTGCCGTTACCAAGAATTTTGATACGACTGTTTTTCGATGCCAAACCGGATTGTATCAATGTTTCGACCGTAATGTCGGTAGCTGCCGTTTTGTCGGCAATGGCTTGTAGGGTCGAAATATTGATGGCCTTGTATTCTATGCGGTGGATGTTGTTAAATCCGAATTTCGGCAAACGGCGTTGCAAGGGCATTTGTCCGCCTTCAAATCCTTTCTTGTGCGAATACCCCGAACGCGATTGTGCGCCTTTGTGCCCGCGCGTAGAAGTACCTCCTCGTCCCGACCCTTCGCCGCGGCCAATACGTTTGTTTTTTCGTGTCGAACCCTTTGCGGGTTTTAAATTTTGTAATGTCATACTATCACTTTTTTTAGCTGGCGCCGGCTGTGTTGCCGACTCGCGCGATAACGGAACGCCCGCTATCCGTTCTTATTATTTTATTTCTTCTATTGTTACTAAATGCCGTATTTTTTCGATCATGCCCAACGTAACAGGGTTCACTTCCCGTACTACGGTTTGACGGATGCGGTGCAATCCCAGCGAAGTCAGCGTGGCTATCTGGCGTTCGGTTGCGCTGTTTTTACTTTTTACCTGCGTAATTTTCAATGTTGCCATACTATCAAATCCTTATCCTTTAAATACTTTTTCAATCGGCACGCCGCGAACGCCGGCTACCGTATACGCATCGCGCAATTCCAACAAGGCATTGACGGTTGCTTTTACTAAGTTGTGCGGGTTCGACGAGCCTTTCGATTTGGCCAGCACGTCGTGGATGCCGGCACTTTCGAATACGGCGCGCATAGCGCCACCGGCTTTTACTCCCGTCCCGGGCGCCGCCGGTTTCATAAACACCTTTGCGCCACCGAATTTCGCTACTTGCTCATGCGGAATGGTACGTTTGTTCAACGGAATTTTTACTAAATTCTTTTTGGCGTCTTCGATGCCTTTGGAAATAGCGGATGACGCTTCGCCCGCTTTACCAAGCCCGTAGCCTACCACACCGTTTTCGTCGCCTACTACGACAATAGCGGCAAAACTGAAATGACGTCCCCCTTTGGTTACTTTGGTTACACGCTGAACGGCAACCAGTCGTTCTTTCAGTATCAAATCGGTTGTTTTTACTTTTTTTACATTTATCGTTGCCATAATCGTCGATTTAGAATTTAAGGCCGCCTTCACGGGCAGCGTCTGCTAAACTTTTTACTCTACCGTGGTATAGATATCCGCCGCGGTCGAACGAAACGGTGGTAATGCCTTTGGCGACGGCGCGTTCGGCCGCCAGTTTGCCTACTAATGCAGCCGATTCAATGCCCGGTTTACCTTTTACTGATTCGACGACTGTCTTTTCGGTCGACGAAGCGCCGGCCAGTGTTACGCCGGCGACATCATCAATAAATTGGACATAGATTGATTTGTTACTGCGGAATACCGACATGCGCGGACGTTCGGCAGTACCTTTTACCACCTTGCGGATACGATATTTAATTCGCTGTCTTCTTTCTATTTTAGTTAGTGCCATACTACGTTTCTCCTACTATTTGGCGCCTGCCGATTTGCCGGCTTTACGACGCAATTGTTCTCCTACAAATTTAATCCCTTTTCCTTTATAAGGTTCGGGCGCCCGCAATGAGCGGATTTTGGCTGCCACTAATCCAATCAGTTGTTTATCGTGGCTTTTGAGAGTCAATATAGGGTTCGTCCCCTTCTTAACTGCTTCAGCGGTTGCTTTGACTTCTTTGGGAATTTCAAAATAAATATCGTGAGAGTAACCCAAACTGAATTGCAGCAACTGCCCGTTGACTTCTACGCGGTAACCTACGCCGACTAATTCCTGTTGGATGGTATAGCCTTGCGACACACCGGTTACCATATTTTGTATTAATGCGCGGTAAAGGCCGTGCATCGAACGGTGGCGGGGCTGGTTGGTCGGCCGGCTTACCGTCACTGTGTTTCCCTCTACGGTTACGTTGATATCTGCATCTACTTTTTGGTGCAGTTCACCGAGCGGGCCTTTAACCACAACCACATTGCCGGCGTCAATCTTTACGGTTACGGCTTGTGGCAGGTTTACAGGTAATTTTCCTATTCGTGACATCTTTTCTAAATTTATTTATTTTATTCTTTTCAATGTGGCATACTCATAAGTTGCCACGTTTTCTTCTATAC
>JAITKF010000119.1 GCA_031278545.1 Prevotellaceae bacterium | reverse complement strand
ATTGCCCTCACAGAAGCCGCCCAGGGGAAGAGCAGCACGGTTTCTACATCGAATAGCAGAAATAAAATGGCAAACAGGTAATACCCCGCATGAAACTGCATCCATGAACGGCCGCGCGTGGGAATACCACATTCGTAGGCTTCCGCTTTCTGCCTGTTGTAGGAACGCGGGGAAATGAGCCGCGCAATGAGTATGGCAGCGACTACCAACGCTATGGCTGTAAGCAACACCACTGCAAGTAACGATAAACTATCCATATTTTTTATCTATATCCTTTGTATATCAATAATACACGGTGAATACCGTATTTTTTTTCGGACACAAAGGTAAGAAAATTTTGGAGATGCAAAGCCTATCGGATTAATGAAAGGATGAAGGGGTGAAAGGGCTATTGCCCGAAAAAAACGCAAACAAGGAAAACTCTGTTTGCGTTTGTATTATGAAACGCCGAGTAGTGCAGTTGTAAACCCTGATTTATAAATTTCTTAGATGTTTTGTTTGTACATTCTTTTTAGAACGATATAAATCAAAAGAATAACCAGTGCCTAATGAATATTACTCCAACTTCTCCATCGTAAAGGAAAGAAGCCATATTAACACCATAATGTATAAATAATAGCACGTCATTAAAATAAACATCTCCTCCAAACATACACCAATTGAACCTTTTTTTGAGATTCTTCTCCGGGATATGGCGTTACAATATAATGAAAGCCACCGCCGGCTGCCGGCCTACCATAGAAGACTATTTTTCATTCTGATAATCTGGTTATGCAATAAAAAACGTGGACTTCATTGTTGCTGTTGAGGCTCTATAAAACCATACACACAATAAGTTCAACGCCCATACAATTTACGTGGACGTTGAACTTTCTTGTTTTTGTGTGCTTTGAAAAATTTGCAGATATTCAATAGCAAGAACTAAAGTAACGCCTTATATCGGGTGAAAACTTATATGAAATTTTCGATTAATTCGCATTTATGGAAAAATATTTGTAAAAACCTTATTAATTAGGATAAGATATGATTCCCCCATCGATCCGTAAATTTTTACTACTTTTGTTTATTATTAGTAATTTATGAGACGTTTTACTATCTATTACACACTACTTTTTATGTTTCATGCGGGCGCCGGTTATGCGCAGCAGGCCATGCCGGACGATATTGTGATGTTCTACAATCTCGAAAACCTGTTCGACCCGTTCGACGACTCTACTACGCAGGACGAAGAGTTTACGCCGAAAGGACGGTATGGATGGACATGGTCGAAGTTACGTGTTAAGACCAATGCGATTGCCAAAACTATCGTCGCCGCCGGCAAGGGCAATGAGCCAGCATTGGTCGGGGTGTGTGAAGTGGAAAACCGGCTGGTGTTATATCGGTTAGTCGAGCAAACGCCGCTGGCAAAAATCGGCTACGGCATTGTGCATCGCGAGTCGCCCGACCCGCGCGGAATTGATGTGGCGCTGCTATACCGCACCGATTATTTTACGGTGTTACACTCTGCTTGGTTTCGGGTGTACTATGATTCGGGCAATTACCGTACGCGCGAGATTTTATATGCCAAAGGCGTTTTACATGAATTGGATACTTTGCATGTTTTGGTTACGCACTGGCCATCGAAATTGGGCGGTCCGGTGAAGTCCGAACCACGCCGGATGCGGGCGGCAGAAACGGTACGTGCGATTACCGATTCTATTTTCGGCGTCAATCCCCGCGCCAATATTATCGTGATGGGCGATTTTAACGATACGCCCGATAGTAATCCTATTGTACACGGTTTGCAGGCGGTGCACGATACGGTTTGTGTCTCCTGCCTGCATAATTTGATGCTTCCGCTGGCCGTCCGCGGCGAAGGCTCATTGAAATACCGCGCACAATGGGAATTAATTGACCTGTTCTTTGTTTCGGGCAATTTATTGAATGTCAACGAACCGATTTATTGCACGCCCGCCGAAGTGTCTATTTTTCACGCCCCGTTCCTGCTCGAACCCGACGAACGATACTTAGGCGAAAAAGTACACAGAACCCACGAAGCAGGTAAATACAAAGGCGGCGCCAGCGACCACCTACCTATTCTATTGCCTATCAAAAGAAGCTTTTAGTTGTTGATGATTTGCTTATTTGAATATAGAGACCACAGGGTATACAACTAAACAACTACACAACTCAATAAATAAGCAACCCCACAATTCAACACTATGATCGGTATACGGGCAAAAAAAGCATTGGGGCAGCATTTTCTGCATGATAAGAATACGGCGCAACGGATTGTTGCAAGCCTGTCGGGGGCTACGGCAACGGTGCTGGAAATCGGGCCGGGCGTTGGGGCACTGACCGCTTTTTTGTTGCAACGTCCCGATATAACTACCTATGCAGTGGAAATTGACACCGAGTCGGCTGCGTATTTACAGCAAACGTTTCCGGCGCTACAGGAGCGCTTAATCGTCGGCGATTTTCTATTGATGCCGCTGCCCGATCATTTTTCGGGGATGTTCGCAGTGATTGGGAATTTCCCGTATCACATCTCATCGCAGATTTTCTTTAAGATACTGGCTTGTCGCGGGCAGATTCCCGAAGTGGTTTGCATGATTCAAAAAGAAGTAGCTGAACGGATCGCGTGCGGCGCAGGCAGCAAAACCTACGGTATCCTGAGTGTGTTACTGCAAGCATATTACGATATCGAATACCTTTTTACAGTTCACGAGCATGTGTTTACGCCGCCGCCTAAGGTGAAATCGGCAGTTATCCGTCTGCGCCGGAATGCCGTCGGGCAACTCCCGTGCGATGAACGGTTGTTTGTAAAAGTCGTCAAAGCAACTTTCAACCAGCGCCGCAAAGTGATACGCAATTCTATAAAACCTCTTACCGGCGACGCTCCCTTACCCTGTCATCGTTATTTTACCATGCGTCCGGAGCAGTTGCACGTCGATGAGTTTGTGGAACTGACAAGGATGATTTCCAACGTTATCTAAAAAAACATATCTTTGCAGTCGCATTTACGCATAGTATACAATAAAAATATGAATATAGCTACATTAGAGACTATCCTTGTGAAGCGGGATATAAGGCCGACAGTCGCTCGACTGCTGGTATTGAAGGCGCTGATAGGCAGTCAGGCCGTTGTGAGTTTGTCTGATTTGGAAATAGAATTGGATACGGTCGACCGGTCAACTATCAGCCGCGCCTTAATACTGTTCCAGCAACGACAGCTGGTATATACGATGGACGACGGTTCAGGGGCGTTGAAATATGCCCTTTGCGATGAGGGACACGAATGCCTACCCGAACAGCAATATGTCCGTTTCTACTGCACTGTTTGCGAACATACATTTTGCCTGCACCATACGCCCGTTCCGCTTATTTCCATCCCAAAAAACTTTACGGTCGAAAGCGTTCAATACATCATGCACGGCGTCTGCAGCAAGTGCGCCAAAAAAAGCGCTCAGCGACATCAATAATGGCACATCATCATCACGAACATCATTCGGACGGGCAGGGGACGCGGAATATCGCCATAGCCTTTCTCCTCAACATCGGTTTTTGTATTATCGAGCTGGTCGGCGGGCTCCTGACCAACAGCATAGCCATTATGTCGGATGCGCTACATGATTTTGGCGACAGCGTAGCCCTCGGGCTGGCGTGGATTTTCCAGCGCATCGCCGGACGCAAGCCGACTACGCAATACACGTACGGCTACAAGCGATTTTCGTTACTGAGCGCCATCATCAACTCGATGATACTGCTGGCTGGGTCGGTATTTGTCCTCTACGAAAGCGTACAGCGCATCCTGTCGCCGTCCGAAACCAACGCGCAAGGCATGTTGCTGCTGGCGATTTTCGGCATCGCGGTCAACGGAACGGCCATCCTGCGACTTAAAAAAGGGAAGGGCGTGAACGAACGGGTCGTGTCGCTGCATCTGATGGAAGACGTATTAGGCTGGATTGCCGTGCTGGTCGTCAGTATCGTCATGCTGTTTATCCACCTGCCCGTGCTCGACCCGCTGCTGTCGGTCGGCATTTCCGTCTACATTTTATATAATGTATATTGCAATCTGAAAATCATTTTCCGCGTTATTTTGCAAGGCTCGCCGGCGAATGTCGATGAAAAGCGCATTGCCGAAAAACTGAAAAACCTGCCGGGTGTGACGGATATTCACGACCTTCACATCTGGACGATGGACAGCGAATACCATGTACTGACGGTGCATTTGGTACTGAACGAACCACAAAATATCGCCACGCAGCAGCAAATTCGTGCAACCGCGCATCTTTTATTAAAAGAAATGAATATCCGGCATTCCACCATCGAAATAGAATATACCGACGAGCATTGCGAATGGTGCGAGAAATAAAGCCCTCCTACTCCAAAGGAGAACAATGAATAATGAGTAAATATCTTTTATTTGGTATATCCATCATCTTGTGCCATACGGCGCAGGCACAATTACAACCGGCCTCCGATTCATCGGAAAATAAAGAAACGACGCTCCGCGAAATAACGGCGGCGTCCACCCGCAGCACGCGGACGATAGCGCACATCCCAACCCGCATCGAAGTTATCGGAGCGGACGAATTGGACGATAACAGCAACCGGCGTCCCGGTGACATCCTCACGCTGTTCAATGAACGTACCGGTATCCGCACACAGCTAACGTCAGTCCTGTCGGGCAATGCGTCGATTCGCATACAGGGACTGGACGGACGTTATACACAGTTACTCAAAGACGGGTTACCGCTGTACGCCGGCGCTGCCGCCGGGCTGGGGCTGTTACAAACACCACCGCTCGACCTGCGGCAGGTCGAAATCATCAAAGGCGCGACATCGACCCTCTACGGCGACGGCGCTGTGGCCGGTCTCGTCAACCTGATTACTTGCACGCCCGACGATGGCGAAGGCTTGCGTCTCCTTCTTAACGCCACTTCCGCACGAGGATTGGACATGAGCGGCTTCTATGCCAAACGGGGAACGAAAACCGGCTTCACACTCTTTGCCGCGCGCCACAGCACCGCGCCCTACGACCCGGCAGATATTGGATGGAGCGCCATCCCAAAAGCGGAACGATATACGCTCCATCCACGCTTATTCGTCTACTTCAACCGCCACACCCGCCTGAATGTCGGCCTCAACGCCACGATTGAAACCCGTATGGGCGGCGACATGCCCTACCTCGATGGACACAGCGCCACCGCATCACCATGGTTTGAGCAGCACCGCACGCAACGCTTCAGCACACAATTTACACTCGAACACCAGTTCTCGGACAGAGCGAAAATAACGCTCCGCAACAGCTACACCCACTTCTGGCGCATGATTACCATCCCCGATTATATATTCAACGGTGTACAAAACGCGTCATTCAGCGAAATCAATTACTCCTGCACCGGCACGCGCACGGAATGGGTCGCCGGCCTTGACCTCCGGACGGACGCCTTCACGGAAAGCCGCCCCAACAACGACCGCATACCCCTTGATGACAGCCGGCTGACGACCGGCATCTTCATCCAAAACCTGACCAGAATCGCCCACTGGCTGAGCCTCGAAGCCGGCTTGCGAGGCGATTGCGTGAAGGGCTACGGAATAATCCTCCTGCCCCGCCTTGCGGCATTATTTAAAATCGGACGGCGATGGACGTCGCGCATCGGCGGCGGAATGGGCTACAAAACGCCCACAGTATTCACCGACGAAAGTGAACTGATACACTACCGTCGCATACTGCCCATTGCCGGACACCCCTACCGGACAGAACGCAGCTACAGCGCGAATGTCGATATCGGCTACCACACAGTCATCGCCGAAAAACTCACGGTCAGCATTAACCGCCTATTCTTCTACACCCGCCTGACTCACCCGCTGACACTACTCCCGCAAGCCGACGGCACATTTCAATTCCAACACCTCAACGGGCATATCGACACGCGAGGCGGAGAAGGAAACCTGAAAATCGGCTACAACGAATGGCGCTTCTCTTTCGGCTACACCTTTACCGATGTGGTAACATTCGAAAATAGTCGTCGTCGGCCCACCCCGCTGACGCCGCAACACCGCCTTCGTCTCGCTTTGATGTACGACGCCGACGACCGGTGGCGGGCAGGATTAGAAGCCTCTTACACCAGCCCGCAGCAGCTCGCCGGCGACGCCACAGGACAGGATTATTGGACGTTCAGCGCTATGCTCGAACGAATATGGCCACATTTCTCGCTTTTCATCCACTTTGAAAACATCACGGACACCCGCCAAACCCGCTTCGGCCACATCTATACAGGAACCGCCAACAAGCCGCCGGCGTTCGGCGAAATCTATGCGCCGCCGGACGGGTTCGTAATGAATGGAGGAGTGAAGATAAGGCTATGATGAATGAACAATAAACAAATAAAATCAATATTAACCTGTCAACTTTTTTCAGGACGTGACAAAAGATGGCCGCCGGAATATGATTTTTTTCTTGGTCCCGTTGTATTGACTGTTTGTACTTGCCTGCGCTTCACGCTTCGCAAATAAATAAAACAGGTTAAAATTTAGGTGTAATTGATTTAAAAATGCGATGTTTATTCGGGAAAAGATATATACCTTTGTAGTGTTATTTAAAAAATCATTATACATGAAAACAATTTATGAACTTCGTTATGCTTCGCATCCTGCGGATGCGAAAAGTTATGACACATCACGGTTGCGTAAAGAATATTTGATTGAGACGCTTTTTACTGCGGATGAAGTCCGTATGGTATACTCAATGTACGACCGGTTAATTGTCGGTGGGGCGTTTCCCGTATCGGGAAAATTGCGGCTGGAAGCTATCGACCCGATTAAAGCGCCTGTATTCCTGCATCGCCGGGAACTTGGTATCTATAACGTGGGCGCGGGCGCCGGCAGGGTGTATGCAGGCTCGCAAATCGTCGAATTGGACTACAAAGAAGCGCTCTACCTCGGCGCCGGCGACCGCGAGGTGTTCTTCGAAAGTAAGGAGGCCGCTAACCCTGCAAAGTTTTATTTCTGTTCTGCGGTGGCTCATAAGACATTCCCCGACAGGAAAATGAGCAAGCAGGATGCCATCGTCATTGAAATGGGTTCGCTGGAAACCTCGAACCACCGGAGCATAAATAAAATGCTGACACGGGAAGTATTGGAAACATGCCAGCTGCAAATGGGAATGACGGAATTGCACCCCGGCAGTGTGTGGAATACCATGCCGGCACACGTTCACAGCCGCCGGATGGAAGCATATTTTTATTTTGAACTGCCCGAAGGCCAGTCGATTTGTCATCTTATGGGCGAGCCGCAGGAAACGCGCCTGATTTGGATGCGGAACGAACAGGCGGTGCTGTCGCCCGAATGGTCGATCCATTCAGCCGCCGGTACTGCCAACTACACTTTTATATGGGGAATGGCCGGCGAAAACCTCGACTACAGCGACCAAGATATCTGTAAAATAACTGAACTACGGTAGCCGTTGGCCGTTGCAGGAGACCGTTGCAGTAAACAGTAAAACAATATTTAATATCATTTATGAGCATTTTAAATCAATTTTTCTCTTTAGAAAGAAAAGTAGCGTTGCTAACCGGCGCTACGCATGGAATTGGAATGGCGTTGGCCAAAGCGTTAGCCGGTGCGGGCGCTACCATTGTGTTCAACGATTTGTCGGCCGAACGGGTGGCCAATGCGCAGACAGAATATGAAAAATCCGGCATCAGGGCGCACGGATATGTGTTCGATGTAACCGACGAAGCAGCAGTCAACGCATACATCGAAAAAATAGCCGGCGACGTAGGCGTCGTCGATATTTTGGTGAATAACGCCGGTATCATCAAACGCATTCCGGCGGTAGAAATGTCGGCAGCCGAATTCCGGCAAGTGATTGATGTGGATTTGAACGCGCCGTTTATCCTGTCGAAAGCCGTAGCGCCTGCCATGATTGCCAAAGGCGGCGGGAAAATAATCAACATCTGTTCGATGATGAGCGAACTGGGACGTGAGACCGTGTCGGCCTACGCCGCGGCCAAAGGCGGTCTTAAGATGCTGACACGTAATCTGGCCAGCGAATGGGGCGCGTATAATATTCAGGTCAACGGTATCGGGCCGGGCTATATTGCAACGTCGCAAACAGGCCCGCTACGTGAAGATGGGCATCCGTTCAATACTTTTATTATTGGCCGCACGCCGGCAGGCCGGTGGGGCGAAGTGGAAGACCTGCAAGGAGCGGCTATTTTCCTCGCCTCGCACGCATCCGACTTCGTAAACGGACATGTGCTCTACGTCGATGGCGGGATTTTGGCTTACATCGGAAAACAGCCGTAAAAATAATTAAGTAAAAACACTACCTTTGCGTATCATTTTTTAGAAAATCAACGTGCTATGAAACGCAAAAACAATCAGGAAGAGGAGCTGAAAAACACGGTGTCCGTCGACTATTTCAGCACATTTGATTGTACAAATATCTTAGGTAAAATTGATTTCGCCGTAAAAGTCCGGCGCCCGAAAAACACGATCGATTTTCACGATGACTATTTGCTTTGGGCGGAAGCAAAACTTAAACCCGCTGACATCGTCGCGATGCTCACACAACTGGTGCTGACCATCGGTAAGGCGCGGACGTTCGACGAAATCCTGCCGCCGCCGTTTTTGGGTTGTTATGACAGCGAAAAAATCGCCTTTGTGCCGTACAGCGAAATTCAGGATATTTTTTACCAGAACGATTTCAACTGGAATGTTGCGCCCTCGAATCACGACACAAAAGAGTTTCGACAGGTTTACTCTCAGATAGAGAAAATTATCCACAACGATATTCCATGGAAAACCTATCTTTTTTATTTTGAGAAAGATAAAAATGATTTGCGACGTTTTATTCGCGACAATTTTATTGTTGGCAAAAGTAAAACCACAAAAATAAATATTGACAAAAACAATTTTATCAATATTTATCAAAAATGGATAGAAACCGTGAAACCAACAATTCAGGTAAATAATTGGGATGCAGCAAAAAGAGCAGGCATTATCGATGGTGATTTTTATCTTGCCGATTTGCTTTCTGACGAAAACAAAACATTGAAAGACAAACTTTTCGTGCTTTTGAAAACAAATCATTACGAACTTGACAGAAAAATAGACGAGTCGGGCTTCGAAAATTTCAAAAGCACAGCCTTTTCTGACAACCAAAAGGCGTACGCACAATTTTGGGCAAAGTACGAACGCCCACCACGCGAAGATTATTGGAACTTTATGGTCGAACGCCGCGATTTGCTTGTTCCGCAGGATGTGCGCGAACGAAAAGGCAGTTTTTATACGCCGAGAATTTGGGTCGAACTTTCGCAGCGCTATATTGCCGATGTGTTTGGCGACAATTGGCAGGACGAATATTACGTCTGGGATTGTTGTGCAGGTTCGGGTAATTTGCTCGTTGGATTGACCAACAAATACAATATCTGGGCATCGACGCTCGACCGGCAAGATGTTGATGTAATGCGCGACCGTATCAAGAACGGTGCAAATCTGCTTGACGAACACGTTTTTCAATTTGATTTCCTGAATGATGATTTCTCAAAACTCCCCGACGGACTGCAAAAGATTATTAACAATCCGAAACTGCGCAAACGGCTGATTATTTATATCAATCCGCCGTATGCGGAAGCAGGAAATAGGAAACAACTATCCGGAACCGGGGAAAACAAAGGGAGAACAACTACGGCGAACGCTACATACAACAAATATAAGAATGCGATAGGAAAAGCCGCTAACGAACTCTTCGTACAATTTTTAATACGGATATATTGCGAAATCCCTGCCGCAAAGATTGCAAATTTTTCAAAGTTGAAAAACTTACAGGCACCCAACTTTTCGGGTTTCCGAAAACACTTTCAAGCAAAACTCGAAAAACTTCTTTTGATTCCGGCAAATTCGTTCGACAATGTAAGCGGACAATTCCCGATAGGCTTTTTTGTGTGGAATACGGAAATTAAAGAGAAATTTGAACAAATTAAAGCAGATGTTTATGATAAAGACGGCTTTTTTATACAAAACAAAAACATTTATTCTTACGATAACGTCAAGGGGAAGATAAACAATTGGATAGCGGATATCTCAAAAAAGTTTGATAAACAAACCCGAATCGGCGATATCCATTCCAACGGTAACGATTTTCAACACCAAAACGATGTTTTTATTGACAATACAGGCACAAAGAAAACATTTGGAGGATTACATCTTGCTGTTTCCGTGACCAATTTGATAGAAATCTGTATTTGTTTCGCTGTCCGCAAAGTCATCCCCGTCGACTGGCTCAACGACCGTGACCAGTTTTTATATCCCGACAATAGATGGAAAGCCGATGTCGAATTTCAGAACGATTGTCTCGCCTACACGCTGTTTAATACGAATGTATCCGCCAGAGAGGGCATCAATCACTGGATTCCTTTTACGGAAAGCGAAGTCGGAGCGAGAACTGGTTTTGAAAGCCATTTTATGGCGAGTTTCCTAAGCGGAAAGATCATACGAAATGCTTATGCAGATTTATTCGAGCAATTAGATTCGGAAAATAATCCAAAAATCAACTGGAAGAAAGGAGAAAAGCGCGAATTTTCGCCCGAAGCTAAAGCTGTTTTCGACGCCGGTCGCGAATTGTGGCGTTACTATCACAGGCAGCAGGATGTGAATGTAGATGCTTCATTATACGATATAAGAGAATACTTTCAGGGACGAAACGATAAAGGCAAGATGAACAATAAATCGAACGACGAAAAATACAACGAACTGCTCGCTATACTTCGCTATCGACTGAAAATATTAGCCCAAAAAATCGAACCGAAAGTGTATGAATATGGATTCTTATTACACTGATTAACAATTAACTATTCAGAATATATACTACATGCACTCATCACTCAAAAGTCCCGCAGGGACGATACTTTATTAACCAAATGCCGTATCTTACGACAACAAATCAACAAACAATAATGAAAAAATATTTACGGCAACTTTGGCGACGATAGTCGTCCTTGCCGCAACAAGGGAACAGGCTACTATCAGAAAAAATGCGTCGGCGTTACCGACGCATTTTTTTTCTGATAGTGCTTCGCAAGCATGGCCCAAGCAGCCTCTAATAGCCAATCATCAATACGTGTGTTCGTTTTCCTCCATTTCCTTATGGTTGATTTTGCGCAAATCCAACGCCCGCCACGCATATACAATATAGGCCAGCACGAACGGGATAAGGATCGATACGTAGCTCATAGTTTTTAACGTAAAGAAACTGGAACAACTGTTTTCTAATGTCAACGAACTTTGCAGGTCGGTAAGCGACGGGTAGTAGGCTGTATTGTTCCATCCGGCGCAAAGCAGGAGCGCCAGAACCGTGAACACCGTCCCTGCGCCGGCAAACCAGATGCCTTTTTTCCACGTCGCACAAAAGAGGGTTTTCCCAATACCAAAAAGCACGCCCACTACACCAATTAACAGTACGGCCAGCACTACCGGCATTTCAAGGAAATTGGTCAGGTATTTGAAGGGCTCTATATAGACTTCCTTCGTTTCGGGATTTACGGCAAACCCATCCTGTGCCAGCAGATGCACGAGGAAAATCAGGAAGAACACCAAAAACAGGAGGGTATCCCACTGCAGTTGCTTGCGCGATTTGCTTTGTATCGCCGCATCATCAATGTTATTAACAAAGTAGAGCAACGACAGCACACGCGACAGGAAAAATACCGCCAGCCCGAGACATACGTTCCACACCACCAGCGCCGCCTCAAGCCCGTGCCATGAAGTCGCCCATTGCGAAATCACCGGATTAAACGCCGCGGTCAATTGTTGTTTATTAACGATAAATTCCGCCCCGTTGAAAAATGTCCCGACGGCTGTGCCTATCAATACAGGGCCAAGAATGCCGTTGAGCAACAGAAATACACGATAGGTTTTTTTCCCTAACAGATTCCCCTTCTTCGCTTGATATTCATACGAAACGGCTTGCAATACGAAGCACAGCAAAATCAAAATCCATACCCAATAAGCGCCACCGAAACTGGTCGAATAAAACAACGGGAACGACGCGAAAAAAGCGCCACCAAACGTTACCAGCGTAGTAAACGTAAATTCCCATTTGCGTCCAGTCGAATTTAACAGCATTTTTTGCTGTATTTCCGTTTTTCCAATCGTAAACAATAACGATTGCCCGCCCTGCACAAACAGCAGAAACACCAGCAGTGCGCCTAACAAGGCGACTAAAAACCACCAGTAATTTTGTAGTAATACATATGTATCCATAGTTGTTTATTTGTTGTGTTGTTTAATTATTTATTTGTTATTCCGAATGTCGGATTCCGAACTTATTTCCGGGCCTTTTTTAATCGCATTGAGCATGATTTTCAATTCGGCGATAAGCAAAATCGTGAACAAGGCAAGGAAGAGGAAGAAGGTTACCTGCACCGATGTCGTTGAGAGATTTGAAATCGCGGCTGATACCGGCAGAATATCCTGTATCGCCCAAGGCTGACGACCGACTTCGGCCACCACCCATCCGGCCTGCCCTGCAACGATGGCGACGAATATAGAAATCAAACAGCTCCATTGCAGCCAGCGTTTGGTTTCAAACCGGTTTCGGTACGACAGGTAGGCCGCCACGAGAAACAGTAGCAACAGCAAGCCGCCAAACAGCACCATCACACGGAAGGCATAGAACGTAAGGCCTACCGGCGGTATTAAGTCGGTAGGATTTTTCACGTACCCGTATCCGAAATAATCGAAATTCGCATCCAGTACCGCACGGGACTGCTGCCGGAGAGAATCGTTTTTCTCTTTGGTCGCTTCGCGGTAGTCGGCCAGTGCTTGAATGGCTAATTGTCCCCGGGCTATCTTTTCGGATGCCGAAAGCGCCGCCGAACCGTCCTTTTGCATGTATCCCCCCTCGATGATATTAGTAATCCCCGGCACATAGGCTCCCAAATCGCGTTCCGCAAAGAACGACAGCATCAGTGGAATTTCTATTTTGCAAAGGAACGGATCTTCGCCGTCGTTATAGGCTTTTTTAGCGGGATTCAGGATACCGACGCCCACTAATCCGGCCCCTTCACGACCTTCGTAGAATCCTTCCATCGCTGCCAGCTTCATCGGTTGCTTTTGCGCTACCTGATGCGCCGACCCGTCGCCCGTAACGATGGACAGGATGCATGCCAACGCCCCGAAAATAGTAGCGACTTTAATACTCGACAATGCAAATCGCACTTCCCGTTTTTTCAGCAAATACCAACTGGCTATACCCGCAACGAAGGCAGCTCCGATAATCCAACCGGAAAATACGGTATGGAAAAACTTGTTGAGCGCCACCGGCGACAACGCTACCGACCAAAAATCGGACATCTCGTTGCGCACGGTATCGGGATTAAATTGCATTCCGGCGGGATACTGCATCCACGCATTGGCCACCAATATCCAAAAGGCGGAAATCGTAGCGCCGACGATAGTCAGCCATGTAGAAGTTAGGTGGAACCCTTTACTTACTTTGTTCCACCCAAAAAACATCACAGCAATAAATGTCGCTTCCATAAAGAAAGCCACGATACCCTCGATGGCCAGCGGCGCACCGAAAATATCTCCCACAAACCAACTGTAATTTGACCAGTTAGTACCAAATTCAAACTCCAGAATTAAACCTGTAGCTACGCCAATAGCAAAATTGATCCCAAACAATTTCATCCAAAACTGGGCGGTTTTCTTCCAGAACACATCGCCCGTTTTGTAATAAATCGTCTCCATAACAGCTTGTACGATGCCAAGCCCCAAGGTAATGGGTACAAAAAGCCAGTGGTATATGGCCGTCAGAGCGAATTGCGCCCTCGACCAATCAATGAGTGATGAATCAATTGTTTCAATCATAATTTGTATAATTTTTAGGGTTGTATATATAATTAATTAATGAGTCGTTGCGCGGCGAATGAGTTCTTCGGAGACATAATCCTGTTTCTCCGACGGCTCGTCGAACTTCGCCAAATAACTGGGAAAAAAGAATAACTTCAACACGAAAAACATGATGAATAACTTTATGAGTATGATAAGCCACAAGGTTTTCCCTATGGTCATACTGCAGAAACCTTCCAAATAAAAACGGAAGATACGAACCGGTATAGATGCTCTTTTCATAATCAAAAATGGGTATACTTTAAGTAAACTTTAGCAAATATGGAAAATATTTTTGAATTATGAAAAAAATATAAAGCCTGCCCGCAGGATTTATGATTGTCAAATCCATTGCCCGCGCAAAGGTTGATATTGCCCGGATTGGTTATAAAGACACTGTTTCGTATTTCAATATTTTATTAGACGAGAGTGTGCGTAGAACCTTTTGTCGACTGTATTTTAACAGGAAAGTGAAATACGTTGCCATCTTCGACGTAGAGAAAAACGACTTTGTAAAGCATGTTATT
>JAITKF010000108.1 GCA_031278545.1 Prevotellaceae bacterium | reverse complement strand
CAGACGTTTGTCCAAAGATTATGAAAGAACGGTAGAGGCAAGCGTCGCTGTCGTTAATGTTGCTCTTATTATGCTGATGATCAATAGAATTATTTTTCAATGAAATTTAAACAGTTTCTTAATATAGGTTTCGCCCAACAGGTTTTTTACTTCTGCATACGTGGCGCCTTTGATTTCGGCTACCGGATATTGGTAATTGTAGCCCCAAAGGTAAACGATTTTGTCGCTATCATTTTTAGAAATTGCCTGTACATTTCCTTTTGAATTATAATCATATTTCATGTGCGTTTCTAATGAATTGTTTAGATATTGGACCTGTTTACTTTTAGTAGCATAAAATGTAGAGTATCATAGGGTAAGCTCAAAACGGCTAATTCTTTAAAAAATCAATCGGAAATATTTGTAAAAGAGAAGGAGTTAAATGCAACTACCAAGGGATTAGCGGATATTCAAAGCCAATTACAACAATTGCAGAAACAAATAATCAATTCAAAATCGCCCAAATCGACGACAAAAAAAGCAAGATTTAAGTGCACCTAATTAGCGACTTAAAAGTAAATATTGAATATTCTCTATTCTCCACCTTTAAATCATTTCGTCGGTTAACGCCTGTATTTCTTTTGCCGGCAAGGCGTTCTTGTACAGGATACGGTATATGGCATCGGCAATGGGCATTTTTATTGCAGGCTCGGCGTTGATTTCAAAAATACATTTACTGGCATAGTAGCCTTCGGCAATCATATTCATTTCGGCTTGCGCCGAGGTTACTGAATAGCCCTTGCCAATCATAGCGCCGAAAGTGCGATTGCGGCTGAACTGCGAATAACAGGTAACGAGTAAGTCGCCTAAGTAGGGCGAATGGGTTGTGTCGCGGAAGGAACTGTGGTGCGTGTCGTTGAGGAATCGCTTCATTTCGCGTTGCGCGTTTGTTACCAGCACGGCGAGGAAGTTGTCGCCGTAGCCGAGCGAATGACAAATACCGGTGGCAATCGCATAAATATTTTTCAGGATGGCGGCGTATTCCATACCGTAAATATCGGTGCTCACGCGGGTTTTTACGTAGCTGCACGCGAAATGCGCGGCCAGTCGTTCGGCATTTTCCCGTCGCTTGCAGGCAAATGTGAGATAGGTCAGGCGTTCTATCGCTATTTCTTCCGCATGGCTGGGGCCGGAGAGCACGCCGATGTTATCAAATGGAATAGCGTGCCGCCGGTTAAAGTATTCGGCTACTGTCAGGTTACCTTCGGGAATAATCCCTTTGACGGCCGATACAATAAATTTGTTTTTCAACGGCACGGTCAGTTTTTTCAATTCTCCCGGCAGGAAGGTCGAAGGGATGCAAACGACCACGATGTCGGCCGGCTCAACGACCATGTTAATGTCATCCGACATCTCCAGCCGCGCCGGGTCAAGCGTGGCGGCGCGCAGAAACTGCGGGTTGTGGCGGTGGCGCTGGATGTAGGGGATCATGCTTTCGTCGCGTATAAACCAGTAGAGCAAGTCTTCGTGGTTTTGCAGTAATTTGACGAGCGCTGTCGCCCAGCTGCCGTTGCCGATCATTGCAAAACGCGGGGCTGTAAATATTTTTTTTTCGAACATAATCTAAATGAATAATTCGTGTGTAATGTAACGACCAGCGCTTCGTCGGTGGCGGGCGTTATCTTGTATCGTTCGTCGATGCGCCTGCCGACCAGCCATACAATGTCGGCGCCGGAGACGAGTACATATTGTTCGGCTTTTTCGTGCAACGACACTTTTTCGTCAATCAAAAAATCACTGACTTTTTTGTAGCCATTCATGCCGAAGGGGACAAATACGTCTCCCTTGCGCCATGGACGTAACAGTAGCGGGAAAAGCAATTTGTCCGCCGCAAGGCAGGCTGTATTTGTGTTACGGGGAATAACAAAGTCGGCGGCTATCGTCCGGTAGTCGAAACGCAAGAGTAGCGGCCGAGTAATCGCTCGGTAATTTCTTTCGATGTAGCGTTCGGCGATCGCCGGCAGATGTGCCGTGGGCATGTGCGACAGGGGCGTTATAATCAGCTCGCCCCGGTCTTTTATCAACGCATGGCTGACGCTGTAAAAACGTTTGCCAGACTGCCCGTCCAGTGCGGCGATAATGCTATTCGTTACCACGCCCGAAAAACGGTAGTCCTGTAATAGTTCAAACAGCCAGAATGGGTAATGCGGCACCGCTTTCAATGCAATGATGGAAATGCGCACGTCGGTGTCGGTGCGGGAGCAGCAGGTGGCGGCTATTCGTTCTTTTTCGGTCGCCAGCACATGACAGGCCTGTAACAGGTTGTCGGCCGTAGCGAGAATGTTTGCCGTCGCCGCGGGGTTGATTTTTTGCAGTTCCGGCATAATCGTATGGCGAATCCTGTTGCGAGCATAATCGTTGTTGGCATTCGTCCGGTCTTCGCGGTAGGCGATATGATTTTGCAGAGCATATTCCATGATTTCGCGGCGCGTAGCAAACAGCAGTGGGCGGATGATGCGTCCGTTGACCGGCTGCATGCCGCATAATCCCTTTATGCCAGTGCTTCGCAAGAGGTTTATCAGCACGGTTTCGGCGTTGTCGTCGGAATGATGCGCCACGGCAATATCGGTGAAGCCGTGCGTCCGGCGTGTTTCTTCGAACCACTCATAGCGTAATTTGCGCGCTGCCATCTGGGTCGAGAGTCCGTGGGTTGCCGCGTATTGTTTCGTGTCGAAACGGGCGCTGAAAAAGGGAATGCCGTGCGCGTTAGCCCATTGTTCGACAAACAGTGCATCGCCGTCGCTTTCTTCATCGCGCAGGCCAAAGTTGCAATGCGCCACGCCCATCATCAATCCAGCGGCATGACAGAGGTGCGCCAGCGTCATCGAATCGACGCCTCCGCTGACGGCTACCAGCCACCGGCTCTTGGCGGCATATAAGCGATGGGTCGTGCAATAGCTTTGAAAGCGTTGAAACATACCGGCAGACAGTGCCATCGACGGGGATTAGTTATAGTATCCCGAACGGTTGGTGGCCAGCACGTCGTCGGAATTGAATTTGAAGCCGAGACGTTTGCCGGTTTGAAGTTTGGCGTTCTCGATTTTTGCGTTCATTTGCCCGACGGTAGCTTCTTTGACACGGTCGTAGGGCGGTGTGAGCAAATCAAATTCGATAGCGTAGAGAATCGCGGTTTCCATGATGGTTTTGATATCTTCGGGCGTGATGCTCTTTTCGCCGAATGTGTTGTAACGAAAAGCTATTTGTCGTTTCCCTTCAACAAAAAAACGCCGGTCTTTATTGATAAAAATCCGCCCGATGAGGTAGCCCAGATCGTCAAGGCGATTGTATTTAAACGAGTCGGCCAAGAAGTTGTAAATGCTGATAATGCCGCAGTATGAGGCATTTTTTTCTCGTTGGACATACGATGTTTTCCAAATCAGGTGATCGCGGTCGAACTGGAAAATGTTGGAGTGCATACTGAAAATCAAAATATCGCCGGCAACTTTAATTTCTGCTTCAAACTTGCCTCGATCGCGATAATCGAGGCGTGGCGGGTGTTCTTGACGTTCCTCCAGTATTTCATTGGTGTCGTTACACAATTCGTGGAGCAGTTCTTTCAGCAATGTAAACGTCTCCATCGTAGCCTCGTATGCTTTATTTTTCACCTGCACACGGTCAGTCAGGGTCGTAAGGATGGCCTCTCGAGGAGGCACTTCAGCGGTTGTTGACATAGTCGATCCATTAAAATGTGAGAACAAAGATAGACATTTTTTTTAAAAGGCATGAAGCGTAAAACGTGCCTGTGTGGACAGAATCATATAAATCATCGTTTAGACAACAATCGCCGTTGCAGGCACGCTTCACGCTTTACTTCTCAGACAATAATTACCATTTTTTCCCTATCTTTGCTGAAAATCGAATAATAAACAGTACACTTTAAAATCAGAAAAATGAAAAAAACGAATGTTTTAATAGCGCTTATTGTAAGCGCGGGAATTATTCTCTCCGGTTGCGGGGCAAGTAATACAGTAAAAGGGACGGCTATCGGCGGCGGCGCCGGAGCGGCTATCGGCGCCGGTATCGGTGCATTGTTCGGTAAAGGCAAAGGGGCGGCTATCGGCGCGGCTATTGGCACGGCTGTGGGCGCGGGCGCAGGGGCGCTGATTGGGCATAAGATGGACAAGCAAAAAGAAGAGCTGGCCAAAATTGAAGGCGCGCAAGTTGAAACGGTAACAGACGCCAACAATTTGCAGGCGATTAAAGTTACTTTTACCGATGGTATCTTATTCGATACGGGCAAAAGCGTCTTGCACGCGAACTCAAAGGCGTCATTGACCTCGTTTGCTGCGTCGCTGAAGGAACACGTCGAAACGGATGTAACCATTTACGGTCATACCGACAATACCGGGTCGGCGGCAGTGAACGAACGGCTCTCGAAAGAACGCGCCGAATCGGTCGCCCAATTCCTCGCCGCACAAGGTGTTTCGACCCTACGTTTAACCACCGCAGGAAAATCATTCAACGAACCAGTTGCCGACAACTCAACAGCCGCCGGTCGCGCGCAAAACCGCCGGGTAGAAATATTTATTACGGCTAATGCTACGATGGTTCAACAGGCCGAACAAGGAACACTAAGATAATTAACCGTTGAATGTGTGCAGGCATCCTCTGGCGAGGCTATGAGGGTTGCCTTTTGCCTAAATTGAGCAGGAGGAACGGGAAATAATCCGTCTCTCCTGCTCGCACTATCGTGCGTACCGTTCCGTACACGGCAGTTCTCTAATAAACAAGCGCAGACGACTTATAGCCGTCGGTAAAGAATATCCTGCCTGTTTCAGGCGATCGTTGGCTATCGGGGAGGCCAGCCTCCAACTGTTGGTTGTACGCCGGTAGCTTTTGTGCGTGTTTCCATACTCTTTGACGGGTCGCCCCTTAAAATCATGCTATCTATGTGATTGTTAATAAACCATTGATGAAAAAGTTTGGAGAAATTTGCAAGATTGTGAACCTTTGCAGTAAGAAATTTTGCAAAAAGAATAAAAAATGACAGACACGCCGAAGTGTACTGATACGTTCTGCCAAAAGCTCCAGAAGCGCACGAAATGCGTGTGCTTCTGGAGAAACAATCAGTAATAACCAACTAAACGATGTCAAGACAAAATACCCTCAACAAACCGGACATAGAGGTCCTGAGGGTCGTTTACATTATATTTTTAAGAAACGCCTACAAGTGTACCGGTAAAGATTGTTGCATTTACTATTTGAACTTACCAATGTTTCCTTTCTATCAATATATATAAAGTCCAATAAAAATTGATAATTAATATTCATTTATCACATTAGAAATCAGTAATTTAATTTTAATATATTTGAAATATTCGGATGTATTCTATATAATATATGACAATTTCAAGGAACGACTGATTATCGCCCCCATAGTGGACTTCCCGCGCCAAGTTGAATGTCATGCACGGCATACGCGAAAAAGCCCGCTCCGAAGAGCAGGCTTTCTCTGACTGCAATTAAAACATTTAGCACAATCAGAAATATCTCGGCGTACTGTATTTGCGTTTGGCGCCCGTCAGGTAATACCC
>JAITKF010000011.1 GCA_031278545.1 Prevotellaceae bacterium | reverse complement strand
AAAAAAAAGCCTGCGATTATCAGGCCATTGAAAATAGAGAATAACAAAATAAGAAAAATGAGAGCCAAAGGCAAAAAGAGAATAGAAGTACTTAGAGATAAAGAAAAAAGAGAATGGAGAAAGGGGGTTTGATTAAACAAGAAATTTAATCAAAAAAAACGGTATCGGCGGCAAAGGTATGACTTTTTTTAAAATCAGCCAAAAAATTGTACATCTCATAAAAAAAGACTATCTTCGCACCCTGAAAATTTTATAGAGGATACCATTATGACAACAGAAAACAACGTAACAACAGCCACGACCAACCTGCAACCACAGAAAAAGCAACGCTATAGCGACCGGGAATTGCAAGAATTTAAGGCGCTAATTCTGGAAAAACTGAATAAAGCCCGGCGAGATTATGAATTGTTAGTCTCGAGTGTTACCAATACCGGCAGTAACGATACCGAAGACACGTCCCCTACTTTTAACGTGCTCGAAGAAGGTGCATCGGCCCTGTCGAAAGAAGAAGCCGGGCAGTTAGCGCTACGGCAGCAAAAGTTTATCAATTCGCTGGAAGCGGCGCTGATTCGTATCGAAAATAAAAGCTACGGTATTTGCCGCGAAACCGGCAAGTTGATTCCGAAAGAACGTCTGCTCTCAGTACCCCATGCTACGTTGAGCATCGAAGCCAAAGCAGGAAAATAACAGGCAACGCATTAAACACCCCAACCTCCTATCCATACAACATGAAATTAACCCCCGGGAAAATCACGGCGATTATCATTGCTGCAGTGGTCATTTTCGACCAGGTAATAAAAATATGGATTAAGACTACAATGCCGCTCGACAGGGAATTTCCGGTACTCGGCAATTGGTTCTTAGTACATTTTACCGAAAATTCAGGAATGGCCTTCGGAATGAAATTCGGCGGTGACATCGGCAAATTATTACTCAGTTTATTTCGCGTCGTGCTGGTAACGCTCATCGGTATGATGCTGGTCAGGCTGAAACGCCGGGCAACGACGCCCGTGGGCGTCATGGTCGGGTTTGCCTTGATTCTGGCCGGCGCAGCGGGAAATATTATCGACAGTATGTTCTACGGCTTGTTGTTCGACAGTTCGATAAATCAGGTGGCCACGTTCCTTCCCGAAGGCGGCGGATATGCGCCGTTCCTCTTCGGGAATGTGGTAGACATGCTCTATTTCCCGCTTATCGAAACCACGCTGCCCGACTGGATACCATTTTGGGGCGGTCAAGACTTTGTATTCTTCCGCCCGATTTTTAATGTCGCAGACACCTCCATCAGCACAGGCGTCATTTACCTGTTGCTTTTTCAACGAAAATTCTTTACCGCAAAGAACCGGCGAACTACCGAGCTGCAACTCGAATAGCCGTTAGTTATCAGTCCGTTATGCCGGCTTACTGCATACTTTATACTTACCCGATATATGAGATATTTAACCTTCTTATTATATAGCCTCCTGTTTATTCCTCCGGGTAAGGCGCAAGCGCCCGTAGCGCTTTCGATTGCGCCCGACGCCCGTGCGGCAGGTATGGGAAACACCGGACTGGCTACCTCGCCCGACGTCGCAGCACAATACTGGAACGTGGCCAAATACGCATTTGCCGAAGACAACGGCGGCGTGCAACTTTCTTATATCCCCTGGATGTCGAATCTGGTAGGCGGCATGAATATCGCTTACTTATCGGGCTATAAAACATTCGGCACGCAAGCCGTCAGCGCATCGCTGCATTATTTTTCGGCCGGCGAAATCGTGTCGGATAACGAATGGACGGATTATACCACTACGCCGGTCGATTGGGCGGTAGACGTCGGCTACGCAAAACATTTCGGACAATGGTTTTCGATGGGGCTAGCCTTCCGCTATATTGCTGTTAACTACATGGAACGCGACCGCGCATTTTCCCTATCCGCTACCTATACGATGGCGGCCGACATCGGCCTCTACTGCCGGCTACCGGTCGGCGGTAACGAATGGACATTCGGCGCAGCCCTCACCAATATCGGCGGTAAATTAGAAATGGGCGAAGGCCACGACGTATCATTGCCTGCTAACATCGGCGCCGGTTCACAATTCTCATGGCGTCTGTCCGACGCACACCGCCTGAACGTGGCCGCCGACGTCAACAAACCGCTGGTACGCAAAAATAAGACCGCTGGCAGCGCATTCGACGCCTTGTATTTCGGCGGCGGCGCAGAATACAGCTATGCGCAAAAAGTCGCCCTACGAGCTGGATACCAGTATACCGGCTCGTTTAACAATAACCGCACCTACCTCACCGTCGGCGCAGGATTGCATTTCTACAACATCCGGTTTGATATAGCGTATTGGGCGACCACAGGCAAACAAAGCATTGCATTGCATAACACCCTGCATTTCACGATCGGTTATACGTTCTCGTTCAAAACGCCCCAACCGGATACCGCCCAACCTTCCGTTTTATAACCTTACAATAGCACTGTATGCGATACCTTATCAGTTTATCAATTCTATTTTGCGCAATAACCACGGTCGCGTGGGCTGCGCCGTTGCGGAACGTCCCGCAAACACTGATCCAGCCGAATGGCGATACGCTCCGGTGCATGGCCAGCGGCGATGAATTTTTTCACTATTTGCATGACGCCGACGGCTACACGATTATTCAGGACGCCGCTACCGGATACTATACATACGCTGTGCGCGATGGCGAAAATATAAAAGCGTCAGAATGGATAGCCGGGAAAACCAATCCCGTGCAGACCAACCTGTCGAAACATATTTTACCTTCGGAAACCCGACTACGGGAAATCGTCGCGGCACGTCGCGCCTATTACCAGGCCGACCGTCCGTCGCGCCTGACGGATATAAGCAAAGCGCCGCCGGCCTACGTCGAAAACCACGGAATACTCAACAACCTCGTAATCTTTATCCGCTTCAGCGACGAACCTGAAACTATTTTCGACAAACCATTTTCGTACTTCGACAATATATGTAACGGCAGCGTCTCCCTGCGTTCCTATTATGAAGAGGTTTCTTACGGACTGCTTACGATTCCGTCGACCTTCTACCCAACGCCCAACGGTACTACCGTACTGTCGTATCAGGATTCCCATCCGCGAAGCTATTATCAACCCTACTCCAGCAACAACCCTAATGGGTATCAAGAATCTCAATTGGAGAGCCGCGAACATACACTGCTGGCAAACGCCATTACCGCCATCGCCTCGCAAGTGCCGGCCAACCTCGACATTGATATGAACAAAGACGGATATGTCGACGGGGTGTCTTTTTTTATATCGGGATACTCCGGCGGCAATTGGGATAACTTGCTTTGGCCGCACCGGTGGATGCTTTATGCGCAATCAGCCTACATTCACGGCAAGCGGGTGTACGATTACCTGCTTGTACCGGTCGATACGCGCGACTTTGATTTGAGTACCCTCTGCCACGAAACATTTCATGTGCTGGGCGCGCCCGATTTATACCATTATGATCAAAACTACGATCATTTATACACGACATATACATGGGATATTATGGAATCCCCCACTACGACGCCGCAACACATGGGCGCCTACATGAAACACCATTATGGCAACTGGATCGCCGACATTCCTACCATTTCGCCCGGACGATACACCCTCTCGCCGCTGAATACATCGAGCGCCAACAATTGCTATAAAATCCCTGTGCCGGGCAATTCGCAACAATTCTATGTAGTCGAATACCGACGACGACCGGGTAGCGGCTTCGAGTCGTCGATTCCGGGTTCCGGGCTGCTTGTATACCGTATTGATAGCCGTTTCGGGGGAAATGCTGATTATAACGGCTCGACGAAGCTCGACGAAGTCTATATTTTCCGTCCGGGAGGAACGCAGACAGCGAACGGAACGCCCACACAGGCGCATTTCAGCCAAACAACAGGACGTACAAAATTCAATAAAACAACCAACCCCCGCCCTTGGATCAACTATGCGACCAACGAAGACTATACGTCAATTACGGAAGTATCGGAAGCCGGCGAAACCATTTCGTTTGTATATGGTGAATACGGCAAAGTGGCATGGATTAATATTACGATGCCCGATACGATAGTAGTCGACACGCTCGTGCCGTTGGCTGCAACAGTCCTTCCGTCGGATGCAGCCAATAAAACCCTGACATGGCAAATCACCGGCGGACACAGCAACGCCCATATCAACGGCGCAAATCTGGTGGGCGATGCGGCAGGAACTGTCTCCCTGCAGGCCACGGCGCAGGATGGTTCGGGCATCGTAGCCATCAAAACCATCTATGTGGCAGGGAGGATACTGGTCGATTCTATTGTCATTACCACCGACGACGACTTGTATATTGGGGCTTCCGTTCTGTTGACAGCGACGGTTTTCCCGGCTGAAGCAATGAACAAAACACTTTCGTGGAATGTAACGAACAGCGCCGGCAGCGCCCATATCGACGGCAACAATCTGGTAGGCGATGTGGCGGGGGTGGTCATCATACAGGCTACGGCACAGGACGGCTCGGGCGTGTCGGCCTCCAAAACCATCGAGGTACGGCCACGACTGGTCGATTCTATTGCCATTATTGCCGACAACAGCTTGTATACAGGATCGTCTATCCCGTTTACGGCAACTGTTTTCCCCTCCGATGCGACGGACAAAACGCTTTCGTGGAGCGTGTCGAACACATCCGGAAGCGCCCATATTGACGGCGCCAACTTAGTGGCCGATGCAGTGGGAACGGTCGCATTACAGGCCACGGCGCAGGATGGATCGGGCATATCGGCCGTCAAAACCATCGAGGTACTGCCCGTGCTGGTTACAGGGATTGATATCGTTACCAAATCAACAGTCTACGTAAGCGAATCAATACCGCTCACGGCCACCGTGCGCCCAGAGAATGCTACCAACAAGGCATTACTTTGGAGTGTAATGCCCGCGTCAGGACAAGCCCATATAGCAGGAAACACCTTAGTGGGCGACGAATCGGGGAAAATTATCCTGTTCGCCACAGCGCAGGACGGATCGGGCGTACAGGCATACCGCGAAATAGCCGTCCGGCCATACGACGAAAAAGGTTCCGTCAAAGTATCATGGATGGCCCAGTACGGCGCAGATGGGTTCCTGACCGTCGAATCGGAAAAAGGCCTTTACCGTGTGGAAGTATATTCGACATCCGGCGCCAAAATAAAAGAATATCCGGCTTCCGGCCAGACCATCCAACTCTCTTTTGCCGGCTTGCCCAAAGGCGTGTATGTCCTGCTTGTATGGCATGACAAAACAAACCGATCAGCAGTGAAGGTGATGTGGTAGAGCAATAGAATATGGACTAAAGCATCGTCCGGTAGAAAACGTGCCTTACGGCTTCGATGTAGCCCGCCGCAGTTTTGAAAAATCCGACTGTACGCTGTATACATTGTGCAACTACCCCGCATTAATCACCGAAGCGCTGGCCCATAACTACATTGACGCCGCCGACATGGATGCCCT
>JAITKF010000083.1 GCA_031278545.1 Prevotellaceae bacterium | reverse complement strand
TTATAAGTGATAATTGGCGTACGCGTCTCCGGGTTTTCGTAGGCCGCCCAAGCCTCCTCCCATTCGGCTTTTTTGGGCATCACGTCGTCGTCGAGCCATTCGTCGTCGAGGTTCCATGCTGCGCGGTTAGTACTGGCCGTAGTGGCGATAACGTTTTGACGGACATTGAAGTCGACGTCTCTTTTAGGAATACTGGTTGGTTTGTTCATAACATTGAAATTTTAAAGTGATTGAAATTTTAAAGTGTATAATTAAGAAAAAATGACTCTTGCATCTCCCGCAGATTTGAATCTGCGACCCGCAGGTTTGAATCCGCGACCCGCAGGTTTGAATCTGCGACCCGCAGGTTTGAATCCGCGACCCGCAGGCTTCCCTGTTCGGAATGCATATAATAATCCGTATCCTTGCGGCACGGATATGCGGCACGGGTATTTAATACCGCTGTAACTAATTGGTCATCAGTGAGTTGGGGGGGGGGGGGGGGGTAGAATTAAATATCAAAAAAAACGAAACCCCTTCGGCGCCCCTTGGACGCGAAGCAGAAATGTTCGAGTGTTTTGAAATATTCATCTTTTTCTACATTTGAAGGCACAAAGATATATATTTTTTTTCATATCCAAGTATTTTTTTGAACTCCGTAAGCTAAGGCATGCGGGTAAGGTGCGTGTCGCCCTGTGCCCTTCCTTCCGTAATTCTTTCATCTATTTTCCTTACTTTTGTTGAAATTTTATACTTATTATTGATATGTTAATTACCGAACAGGAAAGCCGCGGGGCTACGATACGCGCGGCGGCGCAACAGATGCTGGCGGCGGCGCGTACAGCGCCTAAAGGGAAAGGCCGCGATACATTGGCGTTGGCTGTCGCCTGCGACGATACTCTGCGGGCGATTGCCGATAAGCTTGAGGAGCTGGGACAGGCGTGGAATATCCCGTTCTTTTTTCGCGATGCCGCGAATGTACGCCAGTCGCAGGCGGTGGTGTTGATGGGCACGACTATCGAACCACTGGGACTGGCGCATTGCGGGTTCTGCGGCATGACGAACTGCGAAACAAAAAGAGGCAACGATGCGATGCCTTGTGCGATGAATACCGTCGATTTGGGTATTGCCATGGGGTCGGCGGTGACGGTGGCCGCGCAGTGGGGGATTGATTCGCGCATTATGTTCAGCGTCGGCAAGGCGGCCGTGGCGTTGGAGCTGCTGGGGAAGGAGGTGCCGGTGGCGTTTGGCATCCCGTTAAGCTGTAGTAGTAAAAGCCCGTTCTTCGACCGGAAATAGGCGGGGACGGTATGCACCCGCCGGGCATTCACATTATGGCCAATTATCCCTCTTTTTTAGGGAACCAGCCTTTCCGTACCCGTTCGCGTTGTTGAAAAAGTTCCAGAATGCTCCAGAACGAACTGAAGGCGACAATGCTTAATATCGACGACCAAAAGACGTCCCGTACCAGTAATGCGCCTGTAAGGCCGCCGAGGCCGGAGAGTAAAAATACCCACCAGCAGCCGACGCCAAAATGATATTCACATTTGATAACAATAGGATGACAAATCCCTATAATGAAGAACGTACATATCCCGATTAATAGCCCTGTTAAATTCCATTCCTGAATAAATTCCATAAATAATGATCTTCTATTTTAATTTTCCCGGCGCAAAATTACGACCTTAATTTCAATTCGCAAAATGGATACGCCATGCGTCATACGCTCGTTACGGAACGGCGCCGGCAATAGCGCGAAGCGTGATATGCCGAGGCGCCGCGGACGCGGGGAGGATTGCCCGCTTGCCGCGATTCCTAAATCCTAATTAAAAAATCCCTACCTTTGTGGCCAATTTAAGATGTATTTATGTTAGTCAAAACGTATGGTAGTGCATGCTACGGAGTGAAGGCCATCACGATTACGATAGAGGTGGATGTGTCGCCCGGCTTTGGGTTTTCGATGGTCGGGCTACCCGATAGCGCGGTGAAGGAAAGCCAGCAGCGCATCAGCACGGCAGTACAGGCCATCGGGCTGAAAATGCCCGGCCGCAAGGTCGTCATCAATATGGCGCCGGCCGACATCCGCAAAGAAGGTTCGGCATACGACCTGCCGCTGGCTATCGGTATCTTGGCGGCATCGGGGCAACTCAACGCCGAGCGCCTCGAACAATATGTGCTGATGGGCGAGTTATCGCTCGACGGCTACCTGCGCCCTATCACCGGCACATTGCCGATTGCCATACAAGCGCGTAGCGAGGGGTTCGCTGGCTTCATCTTACCGAAAGAGAACGCCCGCGAAGCCGCCGTTGTCAATAATCTCGACATCTATGGCATGGAAACGCTGCAAGGGGTCATTGATTTTTTCAACGACGCCAAGTCGTTTGAGCCGCTAACGGTCAATACCCGCGAAGAGTTTGCCAGTCGTACGGCCTCCTATGATGTCGATTTTTCGGACGTCAAAGGGCAGGAAAACGTTAAGCGGGCATTGGAAATAGCGGCTGCCGGCGCCCATAACCTGATTATGATAGGCCCGCCCGGCGCCGGTAAAACGATGCTGGCAAAACGCCTGCCGTCGATTTTACCGCCCCTCTCGCTGCAGGAAGCGTTGGAGACAACCAAAATCCATTCGGTCGCCGGCAAAATGGAAAAAAACACCGGGCTGATTTCGTGCCGTCCTTTCCGCTCGCCGCACCATACTATTTCTAATGTCGGGCTGGTCGGCGGGGGCAGTAATCCCCAACCCGGCGAAATTTCGCTGGCGCACAACGGGGTGTTATTCCTCGATGAGTTGCCGGAATTTCAGCGCACCGTACTCGAAGTAATGCGGCAGCCGCTCGAAGACCGTCAGATAACCGTCGCCCGCGCCAAATATTCGGTCGACTATCCGGCGAACTTTATGCTGGTGGCTTCGATGAACCCCTGCCCTTGCGGTAATTATAATCATCCCGATAAGAAATGCCTGTGCCCGCCGGGAGCGGTGCAGAAATACCTGAGCCGCATTTCGGGGCCGCTGCTTGACCGTATCGATATTCACATCGAGATTATCCCCGTACCATTTGCCAAACTCTCCGAGATGCAGGCGTCGGAAAGCAGCGAGATAGTACGCCAACGGGTGATTCGCGCACGGCAAATACAAGAACAGCGCTTTGCCGTCGCGCAGGGTATTTACCACAATGCCATGATGCCGTCGCGATTATTGAAAAAATATTGCGTGTTGGACAACTCCTGCCAACAACTACTCAAACAAGCGATGGAACGCATGGGACTGTCGGCGCGCGCCTACGACCGCATCCTCAAAGTCGCCCGCACGATTGCCGACCTCGCGCAACAGGAAACCATCCTCCCCGACCATGTGGCGGAAGCCATCCAATACCGAAGCCTCGATAGAGAAGGATGGGCGGGATGAATGAAAAATGAAGAATGATATACTTTCAACGGTGAAGACAACGAGAAAACATATCAACCGGCTTTTGGCGGCAATGGCGGCGCTGGCAATGTGCGCAACGGCCTGCTCGGTGAAGAAGAACACTTGGATGTCGCGCGCCTACCACAATGTGAACGCCGAATTTAATGTGAAATTCAACGGCAACGAATCCTACAAGGCAGGCGTCAAAAAAGCGGACGGTTTCATGCCGGACGAATACGAAGAAATGCCCCCGGTATTTGCCTACACCTACAAGGAAATACCCGGCAAAGTATCGGGCGACATGGATCGCGTCATTGAGAAATGCGACAAACTGGTGTTAAAACATTCTATCACCGCGAAGCCCAAAAAGCCGTCAGGCGCCATGACACGGGAGCAACGCGAATTTTACAACCAGCGCGAATTTTGCGCCGTGGTCGACGACGCCTACCTCTTAAACGGTAAAGCCAACATGTATCTGCACGAGTACGAAAAAGCCATCGTAACGTTTGACCACATTTTGTCGGAATACCCGAAATCATCCTCAGCCCCGGAAGCGCGAATACAACTGGCCGGCGTGTTAATTCATACCGGCGACCCGGAACGCGCAAAACGACTGCTGCAAGAAGCCGCCGCCCTCAAAAAAATGCCGAAACGACTGCGTACACTGCTCGACGCCACCTATGCCGACTTATTCATCAGTGAAAAAGAATACGCCTCAGCCATCAAATACTTGGAAAACGCCCTGAAATACGAACCGAAAAAAGCGAACAGGATTCGCTACTATTTTATCCTTTCGGAACTACACAAAGCTACAGGACAGCGGACGCAAGCCTTCAACTACCTCAATAAAGCCATCCGTTCCAATCCGTCCTACTACATCGTATTTACGGCGCAAATGCGGAAAGCCGCCCTCTACGACCCGAAGGCGCAGGGAGCAAGCCTCCGCCATGACATGCTCGCCATGCTCAAAGACGAAAAAAACGAGGAATACCTCGACCAGATTTACTTTGCCTTATCGCAAATCGAAAAAGCATCAGGCAACGATTCCTTAGCCATCAACTACCTGCACAAATCGGTCGCCGCCGAAAGCAGCAACGACCATCAACGCTCGCTCGCTTACATCCTGCTTGGCGACTACAACTACCGGCAAAAACAATTCGCTACGGCCTATGACAACTACACCGGCGCATTAGACCTGCTCGACCCCGAATACGCCCAATACGATTCGCTCTCGCAAAAAGCCGAAGGGCTGCAGAAACTGGCGGAAAACTATACCATCGTATACACCGAAGACAGCCTGCAACGCATAGCCGCCATGCCTGCCGCCGAACGCAACAAATGGGTACAGGGTATGATTGCCGCCGTCATCGCCCACGAACAGCAGGAACAAGAAGAACGCCGGCAACAACAATATTTCCGTTACCAGCAGGAATTTGGCAACCGCGGCATCGGCAGCACTGCCAGCGCCGGACAAAGCGGGTCGTGGTATTTCTACAACACTTCCTCCGTCAACGCCGGCCTCTCGGCATTCAATATGCGATGGGGCAAACGAAAATTAGAAGACGACTGGCGGCGAAAAAACAAACGAATCCTTACCTCCTTCGATACGGAAAACACTGACGACGCCGGCGCCCAAACACCCGAAAACACCCTCTCGAACAAATCCCCCGAATACTATCTGCACGACGTGCCGCTGACCGACGAAGCGATGGCCGCCTCGAACCTCCGTCTGAGCAATGCCCTGTTCCGCCTCGGCGAAGCCTACAAAGACGATGTCCGCGAACCCTCCGAAGCCATTAAAACCCTCCGCCGGCTCGACACCGACTTCCCAAAAAACGATAACCGTGCATCAACCTACTTCTACCTCTATGAACTATATACCGCCGCCAACCAGCCCGACAGCGCCGGCTACTATAAACAACTACTGATTGACAATTACCCGAAAACACCCCTGGCGCAGCAACTCACCAACCCCCACTACTGGACGGAACAGCAAGCCGAAAAAGCCGCTATGGAACGACAATACGAAAACGTATATACCGCTTACGGCGAAAGACGCTATGCCGACGCCGATGCACAAGCGCAACAAATGATACAGCAATTCCCCAACAGCCTCTTGCAGCCACAGCTGGAATTTATCCGGGCCCTCTGTGCCGGCGCCGGCGGTAATATCGCCGTCTATAAAGCGGCGCTCGTAGCCGTAACCCAGCATTACCCAATGACGGAAGTAGCCGCCAAAGCAACGGAAATCATCGCCGAACTGGAGAAAAAAGAATTACAATATACCACCGTCGCCACGACCGAAACCCCTGAACCCGAAACCTCCGAAACCCCTGAACCCACGACCGTCGCCTACCGCTTTACCGACACAACACATTATTTCGGCTTCATCTGCGAAAAAACAACAGAAACAGCCGGCCTTCTATTTGCATTAGAATCGTACAACGCCGACGCATACCTCGACGCTAACCTCGAAGTCGTCGTACGCGACATCGGCGCCAATTATGCGATAGTCTTCGTACAATCCTTTCACTCCCTGTCCGACGCGCAGGAATACGACGCCGCGATAGCCCAAACCGATGCGCTCCAATCGTTTTTCCCGCAAGACTACCGGCGCGTGCTCATCTCGCCCGCTAACTTGGAACAGTTGGTCAACTCAAAAGACGTCGCCGCGTACCTCCGTTTCTTCGCCACCTATTATATCCCATGATAATCCCCGTCCCCGAACGGAAAGACCTGCCGGCAGCCGCCGAAATCATTGCCCCCATAGTGCGCCAAGCACAGATCGTCGCCTTCCACGGCGACATGGGTGCAGGTAAAACCACCTTAATAAAAGCGTTGTGTGATATCTTCGGCGTACGCGACACCGTCGTCAGCCCCACCTTCGCTTTAGTCAACGAATACCACGACTCCGCCGGACACCCTATATTCCATTTCGACTTCTACCGCATCAATAGCCCCAACGAAGCCTATGACTTAGGCTACGAAGAATACTTTTACAGCCCCTTCCTCTGCCTCATCGAATGGCCTGAGAAAATCATCCCCCTCCTGCCCCCCCATGCACTACGTCTGTATATTGAAGTAGGAAAAGGAGAACAACGAATAATCCGGCTTGACATAAAACGTGAAACTTTCCCCGTCGGGGAATACTATCAATAAAACGGCGCGACGGCATGCCGCCCCCAACCACACAATCCCGCTGGGACTTGCCCGAACACCTTAATGCGACCTTGCAACCGGACGGCTGCTGCCGCCACCACCGGGTCGTAGTGGCGCGTGGCTACCGCCACCAATTCCTTTATCCCAAGCGCCAGTTGGTCACCGAGGTGGTCGGCTTCGACAATCTGCGCCGTGTAGGGGTTTTTCTTTTGCGCGTTGACCACGGGAGGAATTTATCGGCAAATTATTTACAACGGCGGCAGGCTTCATGCGCTACGTCAATAGTCCATTATCCGGTATTTTCCTCCGTCGTCGTCTCGCATTTTCAGGTAGCTGTCGTAGCGTTCGGGGGATATGAGATGGTGTCCTAACGCGGCTTTGACGGCACAGCCGGGTTCGTGGGTGTGGGTACACATGGTGAATTTGCAGTGGGCGGCGTAGCGAAATAACTCCGGGAAGAAATGGTAAAGTTCATTTTTATCGACGTCGACCAGTCCGAAGCCTTTGATGCCGGGCGAGTCGATGATATGACCGCCGTCGGCAATGTCGAAGACTTCGTAGAACGTGGTCGTGTGCATTCCCTTTTGGTGGTAGTTGGAGATAGAGCCGGTACGCAGGTTGAGCGACGGGTCGATGGCGTTTATCAGCGACGATTTGCCTACGCCCGACTGTCCGGCAAAAAGGCACAGCGCGCCGCGTGTGGCCGTGCGTAGGGCTGCGATATTATGTCCGCTGTATGCCGATACGGGCAGGACGGTGTATCCGGCGCCGGCGTATATTTTTTCTATGTGCGCCATTTTTTGCAAGGCTTCGGCGGCATAGCAGTCCGTTTTATTTACGACGATGCTTGCCGGAACTTTATATGCTTCACAGGTTACCAGAAAACGGTCGGCAAATTCTAATATGACGCGGGGTAATTCTATTGTTATAATCAGGAACGCTCTATCGACATTGGCGGCGATGATGTGCGCCTGTTTCGATAAATTACTCGAACGACGGATAATGTAGTTTTTTCGGGCTTCAATATTTCTAATAACACCGGCGTTGTACGACAGCGGCTCGAAGGTTACCCGGTCGCCGGCAGCAATCGGGTTGGTCGTTTGCATGTCGTGCAGTCGTAGCTTTCCACTCACCGTGCATAGGAATAAATTCCCCGATGTTTTGTCTTTTACGATGTAATGGCTGCCTGTATGTTTATATACGATTCCTGTGCACATGCGTAAAATAAATCGGAGTAGGGTAGGGGGGCCGGCGAGCGGTTATTCCTCGTCGATCGACTTCACGGCGCGTTTAATAATACCTCGTTTTGATGAACGGATGAAGGCCAGTATCTGGTCGCGTTCGGGGGTCGGCGGGAATGTCCGTTCGACTTCATTGCAGGCATCGGTCGTGTTAAGTTTGCTTTGATAGATGACTTTGTAGATGCCGCTAATCTCTTGCATTTTTTCGTTGGTAAACCCGCGCCGGCGCAGGCCAATGATATTAATCCCGCCGAACGACAGCGGGCGATGTCCGGCCAGAATATACGGCGGTACATCTTTTCCGAAGACCGACCCGCCCGAGAGCATTACGTGCTCCCCCACGCGGGTGTACTGATGCGCCACCGACGAGCCGCCAATAATGGCATGATCGCAGACTTCCACTTCTCCGGCCAGTCCGACATAACTGACCAGAATCACGTGGTCATGAATATGGCAATCGTGCGCTACATGGACGTAGGACATGATCAGGCAATTGTTGCCGATTCGCGTCGTACCGTTGCCGCTGTGCGCCGTGCCTCGGTTGATGGTGGCGCATTCGCGGATAATCGTATTGTCGCCGATTTCGACGTGTGTGATTTCGCCGGAGAATTTCAAATCCTGCGGGATGGCGCCGATGACCGCACCCGGAAAAATGTGACAGTTTTTCCCTATTTTCACGTAATCCATAATGGTTACATGCGGTCCAATCCACGTGCCGTCGCCGATTTCGACATGTTCGGCGATAGTGGTAAAGGCTTCGACCGTTACGTTGCGGCCTAATTTTGCGTGGGGGTGTATTTGTGTGAAGTCCATAGTGAATATCGCCGTTCAGTGTTATTTATTATGTACGATTTGCGCCATCAGTTCTCCTTCTGTTGCCAGTGTGTCGCCGACAAAGGCCTGACCGAGCATGTTGACAATGCCCCGGCGGATGGGTTCTAATAATTCTAATTTAAAAATCAACGTATCGCCGGGCACGACTTTGCGTTTGAATCGTACTTTATCTATTTTGACAAAATAGGTAGAATAATTTTCCGGGTCGTCGACGGCGCTTAGAGCAAGGATGCCACCGACTTGCGCCATAGCCTCAATGACCAGTACGCCGGGCATTACCGGCTCGTCGGGGAAGTGTCCGATAAAGAACGGTTCGTTCATCGTAACGTTTTTGATGCCGACTACGTAGTCGTTGGTACGGTGGATAATTTTATCGACTAACAGGAACGGCGGACGATGCGGCAGCATTTTGCGAATGCCGTTAATGTCGACCAGCGGTTCATCGTTCGGGTTGTAGCGCGGGGCGACGGGTCTCATTGCTTCCTTTTTTGCCAGTTTGCGGATGGTTCGCGCGACTTCGGTGTTGATTTGGTGGCCGGGTTTGGTGGCAATAATTTTCCCCTTTATCGGGAATCCTATCAGCGCAAGGTCGCCCATCAGGTCGAGGAGTTTGTGGCGGGCGATTTCGTTTGGGAAACGCAGGTCGAGATGGTTCAGGTAACCGGTGGGGATACGTTCCACGTGGGGTTTGTTGAATAACGTCGCCACGCGGTCGATTTCGTCCTGCGGCACGGGTTTTTCGACGATGACAATCGCGTTTTCCATATCACCGCCTTTAATCAGGTTGTGTTTAAACAGCGGTTCGAGTTCATGGAAGAACACGAAGGTACGGCAGGGGGCTATTTGGGTTGCAAACTCGTCGATTTTATTTAACCGCGCATACTGGTTGCCGACGACTTGTGAGTTATAGTCAATCATCAGGTCGATGCTGAAGTCTTCGTCGGGCAGGAATACGATTTCTTTGTTATTTTGTTCGTCGCGATAGACGAACTTTTCGCGGATTTCATACACAAACCGTTTTTCGTCCTGTTCGGTCAGGCCGGCGGCCAAGAATGCCTCAACATAAAAGCGGGCGCTTCCATCGAGGATAGGCGCTTCCGTCGCATTAATTTTGACTAAGACATTATCAATACCTAACCCCATCAGGGTAGCCATCAAATGTTCGATGGTACTGATACGGGCGCCGTGTTGTTCCAGCGTTGTACCTCGTTCGAATGCCGTAACGTTGTCGGCGATGGCGTCAATAATAGGCTGGTCGGGCAGGTCTATTCGTTGGATTTTCACTCCATGATTGACCGGCGCCGGACATACCGTCATCGTTACTTCGACCCCAGTATGCAGGCCCTTGCCGGTAAAGCTTACTTCCTTTGTGAGCGTTTGTTGTTTTTGCTGCATCTAAAAAGTATTTAATAGGATAATCACGGCAAAAATACGATAAAAAAAACATATAGCCAAATGCGGGAGACTGCGCTCAGGGTCAACGCATTTAAATTTTGGGTAGGTAGATAAGGAAATCTTGCTCCAAACTGCTTTCAGATGTTTCGGTTGCAAATGCACGGATTGATGTTATCTTTACCACACTTTCAGGATTTTTCCATTTGTTTTCGGAATCAGCCGTTCGTTTCCCCCTATTCCCGCCGGCATTCACCCCGCCCTACGGCCCGCCAATGGGGGAGAGCTACGCAGGTCTGTCCCGCATGGACTGGCCTTACATTTTACGTAAAATTTCAGTGAACAGGAACGACACGGTTTCGGCAGCGGCGTTGGCGGCTTTGATGACGTCGGCGCCGTTGTTTACATAATCAACAGGAAATTCGTAGGCTTCGTTTGTGATTACCGACATGCCGAAGACGCGTATCCCGCCATGCCTGGCGACAATCACTTCGGGAATCGTCGACATCCCGACGGCGTCGGCGCCAATCATACGGAAAAAAGCGTATTCGGCAGGCGTCTCATATGAAGGGCCTGTGCTGGCCAGATATACGCCTTTCTGCAAACGGATGCCGGCCGTAGCGGCTATTTCTTCGGCCAGCGCGATCAACGACAGGTCGTAGGGACGTGTCATATCGGAAAAGCGGGGGCCGATTTCGTCGATGTTTTTCCCGATAAGCGGGTTGGGTAATAAATTAATATGGTCGCGGATGATCATCGGGTCGCCGATTTTGTAGTGGAAATTGACGCCGCCGGCGGCATTGGAAACAAAGAGATTCTTTACATTAAGAAAATGCAGGACACGTACCGGATAGGTTACCTCCGGCATACTGTATCCTTCATAGTAATGGAAACGGCCTTGCAAGGCCAGTACTTTTTTTCCGCCGAGCGTGCCGAAAATCAGATTTCCCTTGTGCCCTATCGCGGTCGACCGGACAAAGTGCGGAATCGTGGCGTATGGAATAACGATTGGCTGTTCGATTTTATCGGCCAGCATGCCTAATCCGCTGCCTAATATGATGGCCGTTTCGGGTATTTCGCCGTGTATCCGTTCGGATATAAATGTGGCGGTTTCTTTGAATTTTGTAAGCATGGTTAATGTTCGTGTGTGTTACGGTTTTTCTACCGTCTCGTTGACGTTTAATGTTAATTCGCCTGTACCTTCCAAGCCTTCCTTATCCACTGCTTCGACGGCAATACAATGTTCGCCCGGCTCAAATTTTTTAATCTGTTTTCCTTCCTTGTCTATCA
>JAITKF010000080.1 GCA_031278545.1 Prevotellaceae bacterium | reverse complement strand
ATCGGTAGTGCGTTCCGCGACGTACAGGCGATGGTGGAAATAACTGGTCATCGGGGTGCCCTCCTTGACCGTAAGACCATCCGACTATCTAATGGCGCACAGCGCGTTGTGTTGCCGGTGGATGAAACCTATCGTGGGAATGTCGGCCTAACGGTGTTCTTTGTAAAGCATAATTATATATATACTCGTCATGAAATCATTAATGTTCCATATAAAAATAAAGAACTGCAATGGTCGTTTGCCTCGTTCCGCGATAAACTGCAACCCGGCCAGCAAGAGGAGTGGCGCATTACCATTAAGGATAGAAATGGCGATGCTGTTGCCGCAGAACTGCTGGCTTCAATGTACGACGTATCCTTAGACGCTTTTGCCGGCCACAAGTGGCAATTCTTCCCGTGGCGGACAAACGCCGGTCTATCCGTATGGAATACCGGCGCCTCTTTTAGGACAGGAAGCAGTAACGAACTATGGTTTAATTATCCACATAAGACCGAAATCGTACAACGGGAATATGACCGGTTGATATTCCTTCATTGGTTCGCTCCGCCACAGTTTAGAAGTGCCGCCAAATTATCGCTAAATGCTCCGCAAGAAAATAGTGTAGGGATATTTTATGCCGAGAGTGGAATAGCGAAGAGAACCGGTAAGTCCGCCGATGCTATGGTTGATGTAGCAGATAATATCGGAACCCTGTTATTTTCCGACAGTGAAATAGTTAATGGTATCCCGACGCCGCCGGCTCCTGCGCTTCCTTCCATACAAATACGTACCAACCTCCAAGAGACGGCCTTCTTCTACCCACAACTGTCTACGAACGAGAAGGGCGAGACGGTCATCCGGTTTACTGTACCCGATGCCCTGACGCGGTGGAACATGCAAGGTCTTGCATGGACGACAGACCTCAAGACGGCATACATTCAAAAATCCCTTATTACGCAAAAGGAACTGATGATTTTCAGCAATCCTCCACGCTTCTTCCGTGAAGGCGACACGCTGTCTTTTACCGCTAAGATATCGAACCTTTCCGCCCGGCCGCTGACCGTTACAACCCACCTGTTATTTTTCGACGCTCTGACGTCGAAGCCCCTTGCGTTAATAATAGACAAAGGAGAATCTTCCCGGATTGCTACCGTCGATGCTGGAGGCAATCATGTGCAGACGTGGCGGATAGCTATTCCAGAAGGAATACAAGCCATCGGGTACCGGATTATGGCGACGGCTAATGTGCCGGATGTCGCAGAAACGACGCGCGCCGTATCCGATGGTGAGGAACAAATCATTCCGGCGCTGACCGACCGGATGCTTATTACGGAGAGCCTCCCGATGTTCGTACGCGGCAAGCAACACCGGGAATTTACATTCGCCAAACTGTCCGGAAATCGCTCCGCTACATTACGTTCACAAGCTTTTACTGTAGAGTTTACGAGCTATCCTGTATGGAATGCCGTACTGTCGTTGCCCTATATTATGAACTATTCGTACAACTGCGTCGAACAGACGTTCAGCCGCTACTATGCTAATGCGGTAGCGGCGCATATTGTCCGCAGCTATCCTCGTATTAAACAGACATTCGATATTTGGCGGAACTATCAGCCATCAGCATTGTCGTCGGCGCTGGAGAAGAACAGCGAGCTAAAATCCATATTACTGGAAGAAACGCCGTGGGTGAGCGATGCCCGCAATGAGTCGGAAAGCCGTCAGCAAATTGCCGCCCTGTTCGACAATAATCGTATAAATAGCGAGCAGGCGACGACGTGGCAAAAGTTACAGCAGGCGCAGTCCCCGAATGGCGGTTTTGCATGGTTTACAGGTGGACGCGACGACCGCTATATAACGCAGCATATTGTGTCTGGTATAGGACGCCTCTACCGGATGCACATTGCCATAGAAGAAGCTACTGGTATGCTTGACAAGGCCATTGGCTATATGGATACACAGATAGCGGAGGACTACGAACGCATCCGTAGGCAATCCGATAAGGCAAAATCAGACGCTCAAAAGGAAAACCATCTCCACGCACTAACTGTACATTACCTCTACGCCCGTAGCTTCTTTATTGATACATATCCTATCCGCGCCAATGCGCTCGACGCTTTTAATTACTTCTTGTCGCAGGCCGCCGGGTATTGGACGACGTTAGATAATAATTACCTTAAAGGCATGTTGGCATTGGCGTTGCATCGATATAATGATACGCGTACGGCGAAAAGTATTATCCGCTCATTAGATGAGACGGCCATACACGACAAAGAAGCCGGCATGTATTGGCGTAATGAACAGCGCGGCCGGCAGTGGTATCAGTCGCCTGTAGAGATGTATGCCCTGATGGTCGAAGCCTTTGATGAAATCGACTATAATCGATCGCGCATCGAAGAACTTCAAACAACGCTACTCCGTCATAAACAGACGCATCACTGGAAGACTACCAAAGCTACCGCTGATGCAATCTATGCCCTGCTACTCCCCAGCAGCGAACAGTTATCAGTAGAAGGCGCCGCCAAGTCGCCGGGCTTGTCGCCGCTATTGGTATCTAATGCCGCCGATAGACTGCCGGTAATTACTGTGGGTAGTGATACAGTTGCTGAAACTCCTGTCGAAGCCGGCACAGGCTATTTTAAAACCGCATGGTATGGTAGCGACATTCATCTTAATATGGGACGCATCGCCGTAGATAATCCAAACGCCGGCATTATATGGGGCGCAGCCTACTGGCAGTATCTTGAACAATTGAAGCATATTACTTCGGCATCGACGGGCGTTGGCATCCGTAAACAACTATTTGTAAAAACCAACACGTCATCTGGCGTTATACTTAAACAAATTACACCGGACGCTCCAATAAAAGTCGGCGACCGAATAACCGTAAGACTTGAAGTCAGCATCGACAGCGATATGGAGTATGTGCATCTGAAAGATATGCGGGCGGCAGCCTTCGAGCCGGTCAATGTACTGTCGGGCTACCGCTATCAGGGTGGTATTGGATACTATGAATCGATACGCGACGCGGCCTCTCATTTCTTTATCGATCATCTGCCGAAAGGCCTTTACATCTTTGAGTATGATCTGAATGCTACACAGGAAGGCGTCTTCTCAAACGGCATCACTACGCTACAATGTATGTACGCCCCTGAGTTCTCTGCTCATACCGAAGGAATACGGGTAGAAGTAAAAAACAAATAAGATACCCTTCCCTTCTCATATCGTCAACTATATAGGACGATAATAAATAAGAGTGTAATCAAAGGGAAGGCAAAAGGGAACGGTTTACCCGTTCCCTTTTTATTTTAGTAGCCGTGCAGGACGTCAGTAAATAATAGGATAAAAAATTAGCAGACAAAAAATACCTGAGATAGATAATTTATAATGAACGAATAGACCATAAGTTTATATACGAAAAACCCCACTTATATGAAAGTATAAATGGGGCTCCTCTGAATAACTTATACATTAATTATATCTGTAATAAGAAGCTACAGGATATCCGATTATTTGTTGGGAGGCGTCAACGGCGCTACGATGTCAAAAGTAACAGTTACTCTTCCCTTGTACAAACCTTTGCCGTAGATAGACACATAGGCCATACCGATGTTGATATTATTTTTATAGGATACTGTAAAGTCTTTACCTAATTCCAGCTTCTCGGCGGGCATATCTTCCTCACGGTAGTATACCGTAGGAATTATGATTATTGATTCACCAGTATAGGTTTGCGTTGGAATAGGCTCGACGACGGTATGATCACTTTTAGAGATGTCTTTCTTTATCTTTCGGCTTGAATGTTCATTGAAGTAATCCACATACTCATCCATCTGGCGTATAAACGCATTATATGAATCGGCGTTTACAATATTGTAGGCGTCGATACGATTAGTAATTGTGCGGTACATCGCGTTGAGTTCTTTCCGTACCTCTTCCAGTTTGCCTTGCGGACGCTGGCTAAATTCATTACTACGAAGTTGGAAGATGGTATTAAACTGTTGCTGCGCTGCCGCAAGTTCGGTTACCCACGCGCTAATCCCGACAGTTGTTACAGCAGTAGCAAGGGAGCTGCCAAAATCATTGAGCAATATTGCAATAGCTGCTGCTTCCTCTAAATAAGGCTTGCTTTCAATTTCTCCACGAAAGGCTTTGATGCGCATCTTAATCGAATGTGCAGCCTGTACTACTGCCGGGTCAAAATGATGCAGCCCGGCTTCTATCGAGCTATTTATGCCGACCAAACACCGGTCGCGGCGTTTATCAGCCTCTGATAGTTCCTCCGTATACTGGCTGCCACGCATGGCATCTACTAATGATCCCTCTACCGTAATCAGATCATAAAAGGGCGGTAGCAGGTCGGCAACGATTCCTTTTATTACGGTATCGCCTTCTATTAGTTGTTTGATGTCCAACAAAAATTGGTAATGCGCTTCATTACGAAGATGAGCAAAATAAATTTTTTTAATTTTCATAATATAATGTGTTTAAGTAATGGATAAATGAGTGGGTTAGGGTAATATGAATGGTTATATGCTTGACGATTGTTTGTTTTTTCTTATAATATATATATAAGCGCCGGAATGTTGTTTTCGTTTCCGCAACGAGGCGGAAATGTCCCCGACTGTTTTTTGCGTTTCCGCAACGAGGCGGAAACGTTCCAAACGATTTTTTTTATTTCCGCCATATTATGGAATTGTCCCAAAGCGTCATTTGCATTTCCGCCTCGTAGCGGAAGCGTCCCAAATATTTTTTTACATATCCGCCTCATAGCGGAAACATCAGAAGATGTTTTTTCTTTCTTTTTACTATAACAAAAGTTTTTTAAACTTGGGTTTCTTAAAACCGCTACAAGACGGAGACGTAAAAAAATATTTTCCAGAGGAAAATACTTTGTATTAATTGAAGTAGAAAAAGCCGGTAGATAATATACAGCTATGTCTGATGAAGCCGGAATAAAATTCCCTACTTTATAGATACTTCCAAAGGAAGCGGAAAATCTGTTTATATTATACATAGCAGTATTATCCTAAATCAGGATACAAAGATACAACTTTTTTTTATTAGATGCAACTTTTTTTTTATTTTTTTTTAACAATTGTGTATAACTTTTTCTGACAGACAGTCGTTTTTTTTGTTTATCCTAATAACTTATCGTAAATTTGTGTTTAAATCAACAGCCATGCATACAAAGTATATATTCGTTACGGGCGGCGTAACATCGTCACTTGGAAAAGGCATTATTTCGGCTTCGACGGCTAAACTGTTGCAGGCAAGGGGGCTTCGTGTAACCATTCAGAAGTTCGACCCTTATATTAATATCGATCCGGGAACACTGAATCCCTATGAACATGGAGAATGTTATGTAACTGAAGATGGCGCGGAGACCGACCTTGATTTGGGACATTATGAACGGTTCCTGAACGTCTATACCTCACGTGCAAATAATGTAACGACAGGAAAAATATATGAGTCGGTTATTAAAAAGGAACGCGAAGGAGTGTATCTTGGTAAAACAGTACAGGTTATTCCACATATTACCGATGAAATTAAACGCCGGATGATGTTACTTGGTAAAACTGGACATTATGACGTAGTTATCTCAGAGATAGGAGGTACCGTCGGGGACATTGAGTCGTTGCCTTTTATTGAGGCCGTCCGCCAAATTCAGTGGGACTTGCCTGACGAAGATTGTGCGGTGATTCATCTGACGCTGGTACCTTTCCTTAGTGCTGCTAAAGAGTTAAAGACGAAGCCGACACAGCATAGCGTACGTATGTTGCAGCAAAACGGCCTCCAGCCCGACGTAATAGTCTGTCGTACGGAGCACCACCTGACGCCGGAGATTCGCCGGAAAGTAGCCCTGTTTTGCAATATCAAACCGAACGAAGTAATCGAATCTATTGATGCTAAAAGCATTTATCAGGTGCCGCTGGCGATGGTTGAAGAGAAACTCGACGAAATTATTATTAATAAACTGCAACTTAAAGCAGCCAATGAACCTGACTTGCGGGAATGGAAGAAGTTTCTTGATAAACTCTTCCATCCGCAGCACGAGGTTAATATTGCATTGGTAGGGAAATATGTAGAGTTGCAGGATGCTTATAAATCGATACTGGAATCATTCATACATGGCGGGGCGGCTAATGAATGTAAGGTAAATGTCCACAGCATACACAGTGAACATCTCACACAGGAGAACGTAGCCGAAAAGTTGGGCAGCATGAATGGCATCCTTGTGGCGCCGGGCTTCGGGGAACGGGGCGTCGAAGGAAAAATTGTGGCCGTGCAATATGCACGGGAACAGGCGATACCGTTTTTTGGTATTTGTCTCGGAATGCAAATGGCCGTTGTTGAGTTTACTCGTAATATAGTCGGATATCCTGATGCTATGACTACGGAAATTAATAGGAATACCCCCTGCCCTGTCATTGACCTAATGGAAGATCAAAAGAAATTGACAACGAAAGGCGGGACAATGCGCCTTGGCGCTTATAAGTGCATCCTTAATAAGCAGTCGCTTATCTATCAAATATACGGGCAGTCCGAAATCAACGAGCGTCATCGCCATCGCTATGAGATGAATAGCGAATATCTTCCGGAACTGCAACAATATGGTATGATTGCCACCGGACGTAATCCTGATACCGGCCTTGTAGAAATTATTGAGATCCCGGCGCATCCGTTCTTTATCGGCGTACAGTTTCATCCCGAACTGAAAAGTACGGTTGAAAATCCTCATCCATTGTTTGTCCACTTTGTTAAAGCGGCGCTTACGCATCATTATAAACAATAATCAAAAACGGTTGCGATGATAGAACATATAGAAATAGAGAAACTCTGGGGACGATATGATATTAATCTAACACTTCATCCTGACGTAAATATTCTTGCGGGTATTAACGGGAGTGGTAAGAGTACGCTATTAAAGTTATTGGAACAATCGTTTAATTATAAGAAAAAATCCGGAGTAGATATGTTTCATTTCTACTATGCAATAAAAATAACCGGGAAAGAAGTAGACATCAATATAATTAATGGGCTATGTGCCAGTCATAAATATAATTTCGACATTGATTGTATTAATACCTTTGAAGGAATATTTCATGAAAGCTATAAGGAAGACAGACCCCGAGAAACAGTCGTTCCCCTTACCTCTTTTATACAAAATATGGTCTATGAAACTCGGCACCGGTCATTAAATAACTTTAGACTGCGCGCTACAGAAAATCCCTTAGATAGACATCGTATCGACCGCCTACAAAAATGGACGGATATTGTCAATAGCTTTTTTGTTACGACCCAGAAATCTTTTGTGATGAAGGGACGAGAAGTCTTTTTCAAACAAGCCGACGGGTATGATATACAACTAAAAGATCTATCATCCGGAGAAAAAAAACTGCTTATCATTCTTATAAAGGCATTAGTACAGGATGAAAATCCATTTATCCTATTAATGGATGAGCCGGAAATATCACTCGATATTGATTGGCAATATCGTCTGATAGATACCATTCGTACTATTAATCCTTCCTGTCAGCTAATCATTGCCACCCATTCACCTGCTATCTTTGGCGATGGATGGAACGATAAGCTATTTTTTATGGAAGATATAATGAAATAATAATCATGTCGGCGCACAGCTTCTACCGCAAATGGGCTCGCTTCTATGAAAGCGAAACCATCTTAAAAGGAGTAGACGCCATTGTGTTGGTTGAAGGAAAAACCGACAAGCCTTTTTGGGAAAAAGTATTCCATCATGCGCAGAAGCGTGTACGCCTCATCGCCGGTAGTGAGACGAAGACGAGAACTGGCGGAAAACAAGAATGTTTAAAGTATTATCCTTTCCTCCGTCGCCGGTTTTTTATCTGTATTGATAGCGATTATGATTACATCCTCCAGACACGTTTGGCACATAATATCCGGCATTTCGTCGTACAAACATATGCTTATGCCATAGAGAATCATTATCTTGCAGCGAATGCCGGTTTACAACAGTTCCTACAACGATATTCCGCTATAATCTATCCGGCCTTCCTTCATCATCTATCCTTAGGCCCCCGAATGAAGGAGTTCAATAAAGACTTTAATACCATTACCGCTTTCACTGATATGCGGGAATCTTCACTTATAGCGTTACAAAAAAATATTCAGAAAAGATATCCTAATAATTTACCGATAACCTCGACAGTAACGATGGCTATTGACATAGGATTATGTCCTGACAATACGTATTTGTTTATCCCCGCCAAGATATTAAAACATAAGCTACGGTGTAGCGACGACCTCTCATTTACACATTTTCCAATGAATCGAATACTTGACGATATCCGGCAGCTAATGGCTGACGACGAACAGTCGTCCGGCGGTAACCTGTAATTATTATGTAATGAAAAAATAATATGCAAGAAAAAATCATTATCATTGACTTCGGCTCCCAATATACCCAGCTTATCGGACGACGACTGCGCGAATTGAATGTGTATTGCGAGATTTATCCGTATAATCATATCCCAGCCATCGACGACGCTGTGCGGGGAATAGTACTATCAGGCAGTCCGTATTCCGTCCGCGACGCCGATGCGCCTACTATCGACCTTCAGTCAATAAAAGGTCGGCTGCCACTGCTTGGTATATGCTATGGTGCGCAGTATCTGGCGCATCATTTCGGAGGAGAAGTCCGCCCGTCGAATACACGCGAGTATGGTCGGGCGCAACTATCCGTAACAGATGCTACAACGCCGCTCTTTAAAAACCTTTTACCTGCTTCGCAAGTATGGATGTCGCACGGAGATACTATTATATTCCTGCCGCATGGTGGACGTGCTATTGCATCGACAGCTGATGTGGAAAATGCCGCGTATCTTGTCGAAGGAGAGCCGACATATGGGTTGCAGTTCCATCCCGAAGTGTACCATTCGACAGAGGGAATGCAAATACTGTCGAACTTTGTGCAGGCAATATGTCATTGTCGCTGCGACTGGACGCCTGATTCGTTTATCGAGAATACGATTCGCGAATTGCAAACAAAACTTGCTGACGATCGCGTAGTACTTGGTCTATCGGGCGGCGTCGATTCGTCGGTTACCGCTATGTTACTGAATCGCGCCATAGGACAGAATCTCTATTGTCTCTTTGTAGATAATGGCTTGCTGCGTAAGGGCGAGTTTGAGGAGGTATTAGAATCATACCGCAACATGGGATTAAATGTTTCCGGTATTTGTGCAGGTGATGAATTTCTCTCGCAACTGGCAGGTATAGCTGACCCTGAACAGAAACGGAAAATTATTGGACGGGTATTTATTGATGTATTCAACCGTGCGGCGCAGCAGATAGAACAAGTACAATGGCTGGCACAAGGGACGATTTATCCTGATGTTATCGAGTCGGTATCGGTCAACGGACCGTCGGCAACCATCAAGTCGCATCATAATGTTGGCGGTCTTCCGGTACAGATGTGCCTGAAAGTAGTTGAACCGTTGCGTGCGCTGTTTAAGGACGAGGTACGACGTGTAGGACGGGCATTAGGCATGAAACCGACGTTGCTTAGTCGTCATCCGTTTCCCGGCCCCGGATTAGGCATCCGGGTATTGGGTGAAGTAACCGGTGAAAAAGTGCGCATTTTGCAGGAAGCCGATGCTATCTTTATTCGCCGTCTGCGTGAGGAAGGTCTTTACGATAAGGTATGGCAAGCCGCTGCTATCCTGCTGCCCGTACGAAGTGTTGGTGTCATGGGCGATGAACGTACCTACGACTATACCATAGCTCTGCGCGCCGTCGCCTCCACCGACGGCATGACTGCTGACTGGGTACGGCTGCCCTACGAATTTCTGGCTGCCGTCTCCAATGATATTATTAATAAAGTGAAAGGTGTCAACCGCGTCGTCTATGATATTAGTTCCAAACCGCCGGCCACGATTGAATGGGAGTAGAGGATGCGTAATAGCGCCGGGATCTTAACAGCAATGCAGTTCACAGTCGGAACAACGGGAAAACTCTCCCCGTAGTCGTTGTTCTACTAACTCGACAATGCGCTCATGTAGCAGGGGAATACGTATTCTATCCAATACGTCCTGCACAAATCCTGTTTGCTGTAATAGCCATGCCTCTTTCAACGGCACGCCCCGCGAACGTAGATAGAATAGCGCCTGCTCGTCGAGCTGTCCTATGGTGGCGCCATGTGAACATCGCACATCGTCGGCGTATATCTCCAGCTGCGGCCGTGTATATATTCGGGCGCTTCCAGTCAGCAGGAGGTTGTTATTCGCTTGATAGGCTTCCGTCTTCTGCGCATGTGGAGCTACAATTATCTGTCCATGGAAACGTCCCGTCGCCTCGTTGTCCACAATACCTTTGAACAGTTGGTTGCTGTGGCAATGACCTACATCATGCCGGATGGTAATATTCGTTGTGAATTGCTGTTGCCCATCAATAAGGAATAGTCCATTGGCACGACAGTCAGCATGGGCACCCAGTAATGTGATTTCGATATTGTTTTCTATGCTGCCGCCATGCAGTGTAATGATGGTGCATTCTACTACGCTATCGGCTTGTTGCCGGATATGAATCGTAGAGCAGTGCTGTGATCGACTGTGTTCGCTTTGCATCCATACAATCTCCAACCGCGCACCAGCGTCAACGGATATCATAGTTCGGCTGTCCGTGCTAAACTCGTCGGGCGACAGTGTATGATCGCAAATCAGGAGCGTTGCCTGAGCTTGTGATGCTATAATAATGCTATTCTCGTAGACCATCGGAGCGGTATTTTCGGAATTGCGCGTATAAATAATCTGCAACGGCTGCGTAATTGCTACACCTGATGCAATGGCGAGCGCTACGCCGTGGTCATCACAATATGGTGCCACACTAAAGCCGCGCTGTTCAGCTGCCGACGGGATATTGCGGCATACGCCGTTAACCAACAGCAGGGGCTGCATGGTAGTTAACGGTATATGGCAGTGAAAATCGGGCGCAATGCCGGGTGTGTAGTGGAGATTGGCGTTCATCAGTTGTTCTTTCATTTAATTCAACGGTAAATTTACGAATAATTGTTGAGTTGTTTATTTATCGGATTATTCTCTACACGCCTTAGCATCTCCCGGCATAACTTTGGACAATATTACACAGAGGGACTCAGCAGGTGAAATCAAAGAAATTACACGACCCATCGGTGAGACAACAAAAGGGGCGAACACCTCTGTTCGCCCCTTTTGTCGCCTCACACTTCATCCATCATGATTCATATATCATAGCCTCACATTTTATTCATCATTCATCATATTTCATACTTATAACTGTGGTCCTGCGGCGACCAATGCTTTTCCGGTTGCGTTGCCGGTAAATTTCGCAAAATTCTTAATAAACCGGGCGGCCAGGTCGAGGGCTTTTTCTGTCCACTGCGCTGTGTCGGGGTAGGTGCCGCGCGGGTCTAAGATAGCCGTGTCAACGCCGGGCAAGGCGGTGGGTACATCCAGGCCGAAGAAGGGGATGCGCTTTGTCGGCGCTCTATCGATAGCGCCGTTCAGGATAGCGTCGATGATGCCGCGCGTATCTTTAATAGAGATGCGTTTGCCACTGCCGTTCCATCCTGTATTGACTAAGTAGGCCTTTGCACCCGACTGCTGCATGCGTTTTACTAATTCTTCACCGTATTTTGTGGGATGCAACGACAGGAAGGCGGCGCCGAAGCAAGCTGAGAATGTAGGCGTCGGTTCGGTAATGCCGCGTTCGGTGCCGGCCAATTTAGCGGTAAATCCCGACAGGAAATAGTACTGCGTCTGCGCCGGCGACAGTATCGACACGGGCGGCAGGACGCCGAATGCGTCAGCCGAGAGGAAAATCACCTTCTCAGCAGCGCCGGCTTTCGATACCGGTTTGACGATATTCTGAATGTGGTATATCGGGTAGGACACGCGGGTGTTCTCGGTAACCGATTTGTCGTTGAAATCAATCTTGCTGTTGCTGTTCACCGTAACGTTTTCCAGCAGTGCATCGCGGCGGATGGCGTTGTAGATGTCCGGCTCGGCTTCCCGGCTCAGGTTAATTACCTTGGCGTAGCAGCCGCCCTCGAAATTAAATACGCCGTCGTCGTCCCAGCCGTGTTCGTCGTCGCCGATGAGCAGGCGTTTGGGGTCTGTTGAAAGGGTGGTTTTGCCTGTACCCGAGAGGCCGAAGAAGATGGCCGTGTTTTTCCCTTCCATATCGGTATTGGCCGAACAGTGCATTGAGGCGATGCCTTGCAAGGGCAGCAGATAGTTCATGTACGAGAACATACCCTTTTTCATCTCGCCGCCGTACCATGTATTCAGGATGATTTGAATCTTTTCCGTCAGGTTAAATACGATGGCTGTTTCGGAGTTTAATCCGAGCTCCTTAAAATTATCGACCTTCGCTTTCGAGGCGTTCATCACCACAAAATCCGGTTCGCCGTAGGTCTTCAATTCGTCTTCCGTGGGGCGGATAAACATGTTTTTTACAAAATGCGCCTGCCATGCTACTTCCATGATGAAACGGATCTTCAGACGGGTGTTTTCGTTTGCGCCGCAAAAGGTATCGACGACGTAGAGACGTTTCCCTGACAGTTGGTTTACCGCGAGGCTTTTTAAGGCCTTCCACGCCGCCGGCGTAATGGGCTTGTTGTCGTTTTTATACTCGTCGGATGTCCACCATACGGTGTTGCGGGTAGTGTCGTCCATGACAAAGAACTTGTCTTTGGGCGAGCGACCAGTATATACGCCAGTCATCACATTCACCGCTCCGAGTTCGGTCAGCTGTCCTTTTTCAAAACCTTCGTTTTGCGTGTCTAATTCCGCTTCAAAGAGCGTTTCATAAGAGGGGTTGTAGATGATTTCCTGTACCCCCGTGATGCCATACTTTGTCAAATCAATAGTTGCCATACTTGTGTTCTTTAATAATAGTATTCTTTTTAAATTTCGGGCACAAAGGTACATCTTTTTTGTGAATACCTAAAGTGTGTGCCTGCGGCGGGTACAGGGTGAAAGAAGAGTGAAGGGTGCGACAAGCGGGCTATTTTACGTGAAGGGCAGGGAAAGTTCAAATAGTAAATACACAGGAGTTAAGACAAAATAATGTGTTCGGGAGTACCTCGAATACAATTTTTTCTTATCTTTGTACTTCACAGTTTATTTTTATGAAAAAGATTACAATTGTATTATTTTTATTTTTGTTGGCTGTTACGACGGTATCGGCTGTTACGGCGGATCCGACGCCGATTATCAAATTCCAACCTGATGGCACGGAGGTTACCGTCAGGCTTCGGGGCGACGAAAAAGTACACTGGATGGAAACGCTCGATGGCTATACCTTAATGTATGATACGCAACGATACATCGTCTATGCGACCGTTGACGCCGAAGGCAATATGATTCCTTCAGCGGCGCCGTACATGGGCGAGTCGAAGGCGCAACGCAGTCCGGCGGCACAGCAACTTGTGGCGTCTTTACCGAAAGGCATTCGCTATAGCGCGTCACAAGTAGCGACCTTACGGCAAATATGGGAGATTGACGATAACCTTCAGCAACAGGCGCAGGCAGCCCCCGTTACCGGCGAGAAGAAAGCCCTGTGTGTACTGATGGGCTTTCAAAATAAACCGATTACCAAAACACGCGCCGAATTTGAGGCCTTGTTGAATCAGGTCGGATATAACGTCAGCGGAGCACGGGGCAGCGTGAAGGATTTCTACCGCGAAAACTCCTACGGAAAGATGGATTTAACGATTGCCGTCGCCGGCCCCTATACGGCGAGCAACACCACCTCATACTTTGCAAACAACACGCAGGCCTTCGCCCGGGAAGCGGCGCTGGCTGCCGACGCCGATGTGAATTATGCCGACTTTGCCGTGGACGGGCGAGTAGAAACTTTTCACATTATCTTTGCCGGCTACGGAGACGAAGCGGTCGGCAACGGGCAGCAAATCTGGTCGCACAAATGGCAACTCAGCTCGCAACTGACGTTAGACGGCGTACGCCTTTCGGTCTATTCCTGTTCACCCGAGCTACAAAGCTCGTCGGGAAGCCGTCTGACGAATATCGGCGTCATTTGCCATGAACTGTGCCATGTGTTTGGCGCGCCCGACTACTACGATACCAATGAAGAAAGCAGTGGCGGCTACTTTCTCGGCACGGGCGATTGGGATTTAATGGCCAACGGCAGTTGGAACGACAACGGACGGACGCCGGCACACATCAACATGTTTCAGAAAATCCTGTACGGATGGGTTGAGCCCACAGAGTTGAGCACGCCAGAACAAAATATCGTCGACATGCCCAACTCGGCGGAAAATGCGATAGCCTACACCATATCGGCACACACCGACGGAGAAATGTATGTACTGGAGAACCGCCAACAGACAGGATTCGACGCCTACGTTCCTGGACACGGGCTACTGATCTACCACGTGCACCGGAGTGCCTACAACAATAACGCCAGCAACGACGGCCATCCGCAACAAATGTATCCGGTATGCGCATCATCGACGAATCAAATCCCCGGTTCGACCGTCAGCTCCTACGGCAACATTAGCAGCGCCGGATGCCCCTTCCCGGGAACCTCCTACAACCGTTCATTCACAGACATGTCGACGCCCATGGCCTTCTCGTGGACAACCAACAAAGGCATCAACAAACCAATTGCGAACATTACAGAAACCGCCGGCAAAATTTCCTTTGAATTTATGCCCGAAATGCCCGACCTGCAAAAAGTAACCATCAACAACACAGATGTTACCCTGCCGGAAACAAACGAATCAATGATATACATGGCCGACTGCAACGAACAATCCTTTCAACTCAACATCCAATCCAACGGCACACTAACCATTCGCGCAGGCAGCACAGACTACCCCAACAACTCGCGAATACCGATAACCGGCGACAAAACCGATATAACAATCATCATCACAACCCGCAGCGGCGACTACCCATTCCCACTAATTATCTCCGGCGCCATCGACAAAGGATTACCCCTATACGTACAACGATGGGGAAAAACCCTCTCAGTAATCAACAACCCCACCATTAACGGCGGATACAACTTCGACAGCTACCGCTGGTTCCACGACGCCGATGCCGACGCCATCGTCGGATCGAACGGATACATAGTCTGCGACAACGACTGCAACCGCTACTACGCCGAAGGCCTCTACAACAACTTTTGGCACAAACTATGTAAAAACATCGCCATTCAAACCCCACCGGAAACACTCGAAATCTACCCGAACCCCGTCCCAGCAGGACAGCCGCTATACATCACATCCCCCGAAGAAACAACCGGCGTCACAATACGCATCTACGACATCCACGGACGCACCATCCGCCGACAAACCAACACACACAACAACATCCCTGCGCCGGAACAACCAGGACTATACTTCCTGCAAATCACATCACCGGACGGAACAAACACCGTACAACAAATCATCGTAAACTAAATTATCATAAACGAACATCAACCATTCCACGCCATTTAAAGCACTTTAAAAAAACCACACATAATGAAATCCACATATATAACAAGCATCCTCATCGCCGCCGTCGCATGGAACGGGCAACTTCACGCACAAGAAACCGAACAACCCGCGCAAACCAACACACCCATACGGCACACCCTCTCAGCCGGCGCATTCGGAGGCATACAAACACTCACATACCAGCTAACCAACCGGGGCGTCCGCTCATCAGGCTACAGCGGCGGCGGAGGCCTCGGATACGCCTTTCACCTCACCCCCCTCCTAAGCATAGCCACCGGCATAGACCTCGCAAACTACACCGCATCACTCGAATACAACACCCTCGGCAACCAAACATACCGGGGCGCCGGCGCACGATTCAACTACAACATCGGCGGATACCACGAAGAACAATCAGCCCTCCTACTCGAAATCCCAATAATGATACGCCTTACCGTACCCGTCGGACACCGTCAACACGCCATCCGCTTCGCCGCCGGCGCACGATTCGGATGGCCGGCAAACGCACAATACACCCGGTCGGTCAAACAACACAAAACCCTCACCGCATTCCTCGACTACGAAAACATGGAATACAACTTCGACTACATCTTCCCCCCGAACACCCCGACCGCCATCACCGGACAAACAGGCGCCATACAACTCAAAACCGCACTACAAATCGCCGCAGAAATCGCCTACCGGATACCACTCTTCGCCCAAAGCGACCTATCCATATGCGCCTTCTTCAGCTACGGCCTAAACGACATGCAAGACCTATCGAAACAACAATTAGTCACCTACAGCGTCGCCGATAGCGACCTAAACACCTCCCCCCCTAAATACACCTACAACGGAAGCATCCTCAACACCTCCTTCGCCTCATCCATCCGTCCCCTCGCCATCGGAATAAAGCTACAACTGGAACTGGGATATTAACACCCCGTCCCGCCACCGTCCCCGCGCCACGACAACACTCCCCGCAGCGCCACGCCTGCGACCCGACATCTTAACATCGCTATAACTAAAATTCCGGTTACGCCACGTAACCGGAATTTTTCACACCATAAAACACCCATCACACCTGCCGTGACACTCATCACGCCACCCATACAACACAAGCCGTTCCCATCGCACCGCATCCCCAAAAAAAATATACCCATTTAAAAAATAATAATTGAATATTTAAAAAAAATATGTACCTTTGCGACACCAAATACGGAAAAACAATGCATATTTCAACACATCACACACTATTTACTTCATGTCATCCTGACATTAAAAGGAATTCATTTCCCAAAACTACCGGGAATTCTATAAAAATTTGCGGACATGTCTATAAACTTTGCCAGAGCTCTGGCAAAGTATCCGAGAACTCTGGCAAACTCTACGAACATGTCCGCAAACATTCCGAGAACTCTGGCAAACCTTCTGGACATGTCCGTAAACCTTCCGAGAACTCTGGAAAACTTTTTGAACATGTCTGTAAACTTTACAAGAATAATACAATTACTTGTAATACTATTTAATATCATTATTAATTCAATCCATTTAATTAAGGAGAATATTTTTATGGCAAGAAACTTTATTCCGGGTTCCGACTCCCTGTTCGACAGATGGCAAAACAATTTATTAACTAAAGTAATCGCCGAGGCAACGCGATTTAACATTCCAGCTTCCGTATTAACTACTCTCATAGCAAAACAAACACGTTGGAAACATGCCTACGCCACTATCGGAGATCCCGCCACTCGTACCAAAATTACCGTTAAAGAAAAACAATTGGCCCGGGAAGATTACGAATCAGCATTGCGCTCGTTGATACGATCGTACCTAACGTACAATCCGGTAATAACCGATAGCGATCGTGAAAATCTCGAATTGCCAATTCATAAAACCACTCGTACACGTGCGCCAGTAGCTACCGAACCGCCTTGGCTGAAGGTCAACACAAATCTGCTTCGTTACATTCGTTTTGACTACGGCGGTACAGAGACATCGAAAATAAAGCCTGCCGGACAACACGGTATAGAATTAATTTGGGAAATATCGAAAGAACGTCCGCCGCATGTGCGTAATTTTACACATTCGGTGTTTGATACTCACACGCCTCTCGTTCTTGAGTTCGACGACGAGAATCGTGGTAATATCCTTTGGTATACCGCCCGCTGGGTGAATACTCGTGGTGAAAAAGGTCCTTGGGGTGAAATCATGAGTGTAATTATTCCTTAGATATATATGGAATATAGAATACGATGGATGGCAAACTATTTTATCTCAATTCTGCGGTCTTATATGTTAATGGGAAAGAATTATATATGATTCATAAGATGATTGTAAGGAATAATTTGTATAAAGTACGTATTTTTGTAAATAATTAATTAAAATTTAGTATAATGAAAAAAACACTATTACTCATATCTCTTGTCGTGGTGAGTGCGACAGCATGGGGGCAGCGTATCGGGGATAAAGAATTACAGGAAATTCGCGATAGCTTCCGCGCTGAGGGTGAAACGAAAGCAATTCAGAATGTCTTGACGAATGATAAAGATATTAAATCTAATGCGCTTAATCGTGCGTTGCAGGGCAAGACTGATCATTATTTTAAATATCGTGTGAAGGTGAAGGGACTGACCGACCAGAAGAGTTCGGGACGTTGCTGGATGTTTGCGTCGATGAATGTTTTGCGTCCGTTGGTGATGGAAAAATATGCGTTGAATGAGTTCGATTTTTCACATAACTATCTTTATTTCTGGGATATTTTTGAGAAGGCTAATCTGTTTCTTGAAAATGTTATAACGACCGCTGGATGGCCGTTTGACGACCGTTCGGTGGCCGGGTATTTTAAATCGCCGGTGAGCGACGGCGGTGTGTGGAATTTGTATTATAATGTGGGGGAAAAGTATGGTGTAGTGCCGCAGTCGGTGATGCCCGAAACGGCGCATTCTGATAATACCAGCCAGCTCGTCGGTCTTGTGAATGAACGGCTACGCGGTGCAGGATACCGGTTGCGTGAGTTGGTGAACGCCGGGAAAACGGCGTCGGAGTTGCAGACGGCTAAAAAGGCGGCGCTTTCTGATGTGTACCGGATGTTGGCGCTTTGCCTCGGCGAACCGCCTGTGGTATTTACGTGGCGTTATAAAGATAAGGATGGCGATATTCATGAACGGAAGGATTATACGCCGCAGCAGTTTTACCGTGAAATTACCCCGGCGGACTATTCTCCTGCGAATTATATTATGATTATGAACGATCCAACGCGGGATTATTACCGGTTGTATGAAATCCGAAACAGCCGTAATACGGTTGAAGGCGTGTCGTGGACGTATCTTAATTTGCCGAACGAGGATATTAAGAGGGCTGCGCTGGCTTCTATCAAAAATAACGAGGCGATGTATGCGTCTTGCGATGTGGGTAAGCAGTTTAACCGCGAGGCTGGTATTCTTGACCCGACGATGTACGATTATGCGACGTTGTTTGGCGTGCCGTTTGATATGGATAAGAAGGCGCGTATTCTTACTCGTCAAAGCGGCTCAACGCATGCCATGCTGCTTATTGGATGCGATACTGATGAGCAGGATGTGCCGCGTAAATGGGAGTTTGAAAATAGTTGGGGCGCTACCGCTGGTAATAAAGGTTATTTGACGTTTACCGATGCGTGGTTTGATGAGTATCTGTTCCGTGTTGTTGTCCATCGTCGCTATCTCGATGAAAAAGCAATCCGGTGCTTGCAACAAACGCCGGTGCCGTTGCCGGAATGGGACTATATGAATTGAGGGTGGCGTAGGGCTTTACGATTGACTTTTTGCGGCAGTATGCAATCTGCCGCAAAAGAATACCTCCGGTAATGTTTTCGTGGCTCGGTCGGCGGTATGGGCGTCGGGAAATAATCCGAATAGCGCCGCTCCGCTGCCGCTCATGGCGGCATATACTGCGCCGGCGGCGTAGAGTTTTTGTTTGAGCGCCGAGAGTACGGGGTGTTGCAGGAAGATGGATTGTTCAAAGTCGTTTACTATGTTGTTTTTCCATGTTTCTATCGGTTGTGCCAACAGGTCGGATAACGGGTGCGCCGGTTGTTGTGGGGTTACGGCGGCATAGGCGGCAGTTGTAGAAACCGATATCGGCGGCGAGAGCAGGATAATAAAATGGTTGTTGAGGTGTGGTACGGGAAATGCTGTCAGTATGTCACCGCGACCGGAGGCCAGCATGGGACACCGGTGGAGGAAGAACGCGCAGTCGCTGCCCAATTGTACGGCATATTGCCGTATCTGCTCTGTCGTTAACGGTAATGTGAAGAGGTCGCGTAGTAGTTGTAACATGGCTGTTGCGTCCGACGAGCCTCCGCCCAGTCCCGCGCCGGCAGGAATGGCTTTGTGTAAGTGTATGGCGATGGGCGGTAAGTTGAACGTTGTCTGTAATAACCGGTAGGCTTTTACGCATAAATTGCTATCCGCATCGCCCTCGAGCGGTAGGCCGGACAGCTGGATAGAAAAGATCTCGGCAGTCGTTATTTCCAATACATCGTATAACGCAACCGGATAGAATAGTGTTTCGATGTCGTGAAATCCGTCAGGGCGTCGGGCTTTTATATGTAACCCTATGTTGATTTTTGCCGGTGGAAAGCAAATCATGTTTTGTTGTTTATCCGCCGCACTTTGAGTCTCCGCAATGCTGGCAGGTGAGGCAGCCTTCCTGGTACACTAATGTTTCATGGCCGCATTTGGCGCAGGTTTTTCCCGACAGGGAAGTGCCGTTGGGGATATATCGTTTCAGGGCTCGTTCTACGCCGTTTTTCCATGTATTGATGGAGTCGCTGTCTAATTCCAGTCCCTGTATTAGGTTGACGACGTCGATGATCGGCATGTTGTTGCGCAATACTCCTGAGATGAGTTTGGCGTAGTTCCAAAATTCTTTATTGAACATGTGTGAAATGCCGCCGACTACGTTTGGGTATCCGTACCGGTCGATGTAGCGGAAGTCGTACCGCGATTTTCCTGTTTCGTCTTTCACTTTCACGATTTCGCCCATCGTAATGGCTTTTGGAATCATGCGTACGTCTTCGTCGACTAGCCCGGTGAAAATTTCGTAGGGCTTGCCTTTATACATGCCGACTAATGCAATCCATTGTTCCCGTCCGTTTTGGAAACGTACGACTTCGGCTTTCAATATATCGGGACGCTTGTTCGGCATTATTTCGTCTTCTTTTTTGGCGTCGTTATTCTGCATTACGCCGCTGCCTCGCGACCCGTCGCGGTATACTGTAATGCCTTTGCATCCGCTTTCCCATGCTGTTCTATAAACCTCGGCCACCATGCTTTCGCTAATGTTGGCGGGCAGGTTTACTGTTACGCTGATGGAGTGATCGACCCATTTTTGAATACGTCCTTGCATTTTTACTTTAGCTACCCAGTCTATTTCGTTGGCCGACGCTTTATGATAGGGCGATTTCTCAATTAGTTTCTTCTGTTCGGCATCTGTATAGCGTTCGATATCGGCAATGTTGTAGCCGTTAATTTCGCACCATGTACGGAATTTGTAATGGCTCACGCTGTATTCTTCCCATGCGTCGCCCTGCTCGTCGATGCTGGTAATTTTAGCGTTTTTGTCGTTTGGGTTCACTTTACGTTGGCGTCGGTACATGGGTGCAAATACCGGTTCGATGCCAGAGGTGGTTTGCGTCATCATGCTGACCGTGCCGGTCGGGGCAATGGTGAGCATCGAAATGTTTCGGCGTCCGTGGAGAATCATGTCTTCATACAAGGCTTCGTCGGCTCGCCGGATACGGTTGATCATCGGGTTATTTTCTTCGCGTTTGGCGTCGTAAATCAAAAAAGTACCGCGTTCTTTCGCCAACGTTACCGAGGCGCGGTAGGCTTCTAATGCTAGTGTTTTCTGGATGTCTTCCGCGAAATCAATCGCTTTGTCCGACCCGTAGCACAAGCCTAATGCCGCCAACATATCGCCTTCGGCCGTAATACCCAGTCCGGTGCGGCGACCGTTGAGGGCTTTTTCCTTTATCTTCGTCCACAACTCGCGTTCGACCTGCTTTACATCTTCATCTTCAGGGTCTCTGTCAATTTTTGCAAGGATGGTATCGATTTTCTCCAGTTCCAAATCAATCAGGTCGTCCATCAAGCGCATGGCTTTGGCTACGTGTTGTTTAAACAGGGGTTTGTTGAATGTCGCTTTTGGGGTAAATGGATTTTCCACGTAGCTGTATAAATTGATGGCCATCAAACGGCAGCTGTCGTAGGGGCACAATGGGATTTCGCCGCAGGGGTTGGTGCTCACCGTGCGGTAGCCCAAATCGGCATAGCAGTCGGGGATGGATTCGCGGATAATCGTGTCCCAGAATAGCACGCCCGGTTCGGCGGATTTCCATGCATTGTGGATAATCTTTTTCCACAACGCCGAAGCGTCAATGTATCGAGTGTTTTTTGGGTCGGGGTTGGGCGCGTCAACGGGGAATTGCACGCGGTATTTTTTGCCGGACAAGGCGGCGTTCATAAACTCGTCGTCAATTTTCACCGATATATTAGCACCGGTTACCCGCCCTTGTTCCATTTTTGCATTGATAAATTGTTCGGCGTCAGGATGTTTAATAGAAATAGACAGCATCAGCGCGCCGCGGCGACCGTCCTGCGCTACTTCGCGCGTCGAGTTGGAATACCGTTCCATGAACGGCACGATGCCGGTAGAGGTAAGGGCGCTGTTTTCGACCGCGCTGCCCGTCGGACGGATGTGGGAGAGGTCGTGCCCGACACCGCCGCGACGTTTCATCAATTGCACCTGCTCTTCGTCAATCCGAATAATGCCTCCGTAAGAATCGGCCGGATTCTTATGCCCGATTACAAAGCAATTCGATAATGATACAATTTGATTATTGTTACCGATGCCGGCCATCGGGCCGCCCTGTGGAACAATGTATTTAAATTCTTTGAGCAGCTCAAAAATGGTGTCGGTACTCATCGGGTTCGCGTACTTTTGCTCGATACGGGCAAACTCACCTGCCATCCGCCGGTGCATGTCGTTGGGCGTACGCTCGTAAATAGTTCCCTCCGAATCTTTCATGGCATACTTGTTTATCCATACGTCGGCCGCCAGTTTGTCGCCTTTAAAATACATTTGCGTGGCCGTTAATACTTCGGCATACGAATACCCTTTTTGTTCTTTAACAGTTTTGGGCGTCCTGTCTGTTTTTTGATCTTTAGCAGGAGTCATTTTTGTTAATTTTTATATAGTTATACATTAGTATGTGATTACTTTTTTCCATGCGAAACGGGCTGCTAAGTTACAACAAACTGCTTTATTTTTGGGTCGGGTAAACTGCATACTTATTAACTGGAAATTAACAAAGACCGTGAAATAGTAGAACTGGTAAGCGATTTGGATTTTTTCAACAATCAATTGTGTATAAGTTTTTTTGTCAGCAGGGTGAGAAAGTGAATTTGTGTGCATTGTTTGAGAAAAGCGCGGCTGTTGCTTTTTCTACTTGCTAATTTTGTTGATAGTAATTTTTCAACCACGGGCAAATTCTTTCTATGAAATAAATTTCCCGTATCTTGTATTCATTGTTTATTCGCCGCCGTACACGGCATAGTTGTTTTCCGGCGTAACGATTGCTATTTCTTGCAATGCTTTCAGTTCTTTAAAAAAGTCGGTATTCAGTGTGCTGCCCGATTTGATTTTGTAGGCAGTTAATCCACTGTTTTTTCGACCGACAAATCAATCTCTGTATTATTACTGTCTCTCCAAAAATAGATGGCGGGGGCTTTTCCGACGGTATGATGTTGTTTGGCATTTTTGATCCCGAGTAGAGAACAGGCCAGTCCGGTATCGTAGAAGTAGAGTTTTACCGATTCTACAAGACGTTTGTTGAAATTCCTGTAATACAGTTTCAGCAGGTAAATAATATAACTGGTTTCCAATACCGACAGCCATCCTTTGGCAGTTTCGGCGGCAACTCCACATTCGTTTGCCAAAGACGTAATATTGAGTATTTGCCCGATTGCTGTGATACTATTAATAAAACCACCGCGTATTTCGTCAAGGAATACGTGATATTTTCCGTTAATATTCGTTGTGCCATAATACCAATTCATTTTTATGCAAATTTACTGCCTAATCTGTAAAATTACATGTTCTTTATTCACTCGATTCATCTTTATGCTATTATCCCCCTCACATTAATGCCTCGTAATAATGTAATGTAATTAATTTTGTTCACATCTTATGAAATTTAATTTTCCACATAAAAGAGTATTTGCCGCCCTTTATTCATGGCCTATTTGAAAAAATTTCAATAAAGGTAGCTTTTTTTTACTACTTTTGCAATCAAAATGAAGTGCTAACCGCCCCCAAAAGGCCATTGCAAACGATAGTCATATAAAAAGTAAAAATATGTATGAGAAAATTCAACATCTTTCCAAAGAACTCGACTCACTGACCGCCGCAACTGTGCAGGAAACCGAAGAACTGCGTATTAAATGGCTGGGAAAAAAAGGCTATATTACGGTGTTGTTCGACGAGTTTAAAACCATCGCCGCCGATCAGAAACGGTCGTTAGGGCAGTCGCTCAACACCCTGAAGAATGCTGCGCAGGAGAAAATACAGGTACTACGTCATGCGACTGTGCAGGAGACGGTTGCCACTTCTGCTGATTATACGCCGCCGGGGGATCCTCAACTGTTCGGCGCACGGCATCCTATCTCAATTGTGCGCAATGAAATTATTGAAATTTTTACCCGCATCGGATACACTCTGGCCGAAGGCCCCGAAATCGAAGACGACTGGCATGTGTTCTCGGCGTTGAATTTTCCGCCCGAACATCCGGCGCGTGATATGCAGGATACGTTTTTTGTCCGGCAGAGCGATAATGCGGTGGTGTTGCGTACGCATACCAGCTCGGTGCAGGTGCGCGTCATGGAGTCGCAGCGGCCGCCGATTCGCGTCATCTGTCCGGGACGGGTATTCCGCAATGAAGCAGTATCGGCACGTGCGCATTGTATTTTTCATCAAGTTGAGGGACTGTATATCGACGAGAATGTGTCGTTTGCCGACCTGAAACAGGCGGTGCTGTATTTTGCGCGGGAGATGTTCGGCAAAGAGACGAAAATCCGCCTGCGACCGTCCTATTTCCCGTTTACCGAACCGAGCGCCGAGGTCGACGTCAGTTGCAATATTTGCGGCGGCAGGGGCTGTAACATCTGCAAATATACCGGATGGCTCGAAATAATGGGTTGCGGCATGGTTGATACGAATGTTTTGGAGGCAAACGATATTGACTCGAAAAAATACACTGGTTTTGCATTCGGCATGGGCATCGAACGTGTTGCGATGTTGAAATGGCAGGTGCGCGACCTACGGCTGTATTTTGAAAATGATGTACGGTTTTTAGCGCAATTTACGGCAGTCGTGTAAACGCCACGCAGCGCTCAAAAGAGCCCGTGTATCTGCGCGTCGACCTTGTCGATAACCAGACTCAAGTCTTCCGGCGTTTCGCTGAATTTAATCGTATCGACGTCGACAATCAGTTTACGCCCGTCGTAGGTTTCTATCCATGCCTCGTACAACTCGTTCAATTTGGTAAGATAATCGAGGCGGATGCCGCTTTCGTAGTCACGTCCCCGTTTCTGAATTTGATAGACCAGCGTAGGCACCGACGAGCGCAGGTAAATCAGCACATCCGGCATCCGCACCAGCGAAATCATCAAATTAAACAGCGACGAGTAGGTTTCGAAATCACGCGGGCTCATTAGACCCATCGCGTGCAGGTTGGGGGCAAAAATGCGGGCATCCTCGTAAATCGTACGGTCTTGAATAATGGTAGCATCCGATTTTTGTATCTCGACAATGCTCTCGAAGCGTTTAGTCAAGAAATAAATTTGTATATTGAATGACCAACGGGTCATATCTTTGTAAAAACTGACCAGATATGGATTATCATCCACATCTTCAAATTTCGTCTGCCACCCGTAATGGCGTGCCAATAGGCCTGTCAGCGTCGTTTTGCCGCTCCCGATATTTCCTGCTACTGCTATATGCATAATGATATGTTTTTGATTCTTGCCGGCGAAGGTAGTAAGAATTTTAAAATGTACAAAATGATTTGTTGATTTGGTAGATGGATAAATTCAAGCGCCAAATGCAAGTGGATTTTTGCACGCGACTATAAAAACATATCACGGCGAATCAAAGTTAAGGACTTACTAAAGCATAACGAATTGTCTGATATGGATATGCCTTGTCAATTGACTATTGAAAGGAGCGGGCGTTTGCCGTTAACCATTATCTATGATCGTACCTTATCTTTATAGAGTCCGGTAAGGACGCAAATGTCCGGCAGGGGTATTCCTGCCCTCTGTGCGCGTTGAGCGCTACGTTTCGCAAACCTTCTTCCCGACCTTTTTCCACCCCGATGGCCACGCCTTCTTCCCGGCCTTCGATTCTGGCTGTATGGAAGGCATCCCGCTCACCGCGGCAGCTCTCCAATACTAAGACTTTTTTCTCAATCGTGTTTCGGGGGTACCCCCGAAACACGATTCTTTTCTTATCTCAGTCGCATTTACTAGCTGAATTTACCCTGCCGATAAGCTGTTTGCTGCGGCAAAGATACAAATTTTGAAAGCAATACACACCGACATTTTTTCAGCGTATAGCTCTACGGATTTCGCTTGTATGTCATTGATTAGTTGTTGTTCTTTGGATAGCTTCGAGGCGGATAGCGCGTACTTTCCCAGCCAGCCTATCAGCAACGACTGCCCCGCTACGAGCGCCAGAATTGGCATATTGGCTTGTGCCGCGTTCAGCGCTTTTTGTGTCGCAATGGCTATCGTTTTTATCGCTATATTTTTGGGTGTTGCCGCCGATTCGAGCGCGGTCATTAGTGCGCTTTTTTGTTTCAGCGCGTTGGAGATGCTTTGTAGCCCGTTGGCTACAACGTAGGCTGCATTTAATTTGTTCATTACATTATTTACTGCCGCACTTTCCATTCCTATCTCTACCAATACCCCCTGTGTTATTTCAAATCCGGCGTTTACCAGCCCCAGACTGTCCACGATAGACTGCATCACCGCTGTGTTGGACGCCAGCATAGTAATACGCGCTCTCACGCCTTCAATCGTCTTTTGCAGTTCGGACGCTTCCTGTGTGGCTTCATGGAATCGTTTTTTCATCTCTTCGGTGGCCGTTCCGTCTTTGATGGCCGAGTACAACCCTTGCGTTTCTTCTTTTAGTTGTTTCATCTGCGTTTGTATCGGTTCGATGTCTTTGGTCGTCGATTCTATCGCCTTATTTTAACTCCTCTATTTGGCCGGTTATCTTTGCCGTATCCTCTTGTAGTTTTTTGTATGCTTCGCTTTGCGTGTCGCCGCATTTCGCCATCGATTGTATCTCCGCGGAGGTCGCCAATAATATTTCTTTCAGTTTCCCCGGCGCCGACTCGTAATGGCCGATATTCATCTTCCAGTCCACATACTTGTCCTGGTTCCTTTTGATGGTATCCGTATTGAGGTTAATTACCGCATTGAGCGCCGCAATTTCAGTGGTCTGCTTGTCCGTGTCCAACGAGTCGCGCAGCTGGCGTAATTTTTTATTCTGTTCGGTTAGCTCTTTGATGGACTTCCCCTGCTCATTAACTAACTTAATATAGTTTTCTACATTTTTCCCGTTGGCTAAATCCGCCTGCGCTTTGATTTTGTTCTCGCGGTTCTGTTCGGCCAGCGCCAGCCGCACCTTTTCAATCGCTACCGCCTCTTCTTTTTGGGCGTCTTCTATCCGTTTGATTAATATTTCCTGCTGCTGTTTCAGGATACTTGTCTTCTGCACCTCCGCATTAAACTTGTTCATGGCCTCCTTCAACCCTTTGAAGTCAAAATCAGACGCCGTCTTTAACTCCTCATTGTAAACCCGTACCATCTCGATTAACGACTGTTTAATTTCGTCGCTCAAATCGACCATCAGTTTTTCAATACTCTTTGTTTCCTCTTCTATCGCCTTTTTATCAAATAGCGAATCTATAATTCCATTATCTGCCATATTTTTTGCGTTTTTTTGTCTGAAAATTTGTTTATTCTAACTATTTTTTGTGTTTTTGTACAAAGTAATTAACCATTGAAAATGTAATTGTTATGAATACAACTACGAACAATAAGCCTAAAAAAAGGACTACCCTAATTTTAAAGGGTTTATGGTAAACGTTGCCGTAGTTTATGTTATTACTCTGGCTATTTTGGTGTTCTTCTTGTACGGTGTGCTCGGCTTTCCGGACTACAAAGACAGAGGAGGCAACGATAGACCGATACGTTATACAAGTGTGCCGGGCATGTTGGCCTACGACGATTAGTCTACCGTTTTTCATGCGTTTTCTTTTTATCGTTTATCGATTCTTCCCTTTCGCGGTTCATTTCTAAGAACTCCGTTACTGTTACGTTGTGCCGGTCTATTCGGTACCCCATGAATTTACTCACAGATACCATCCAGCGGGTAAAGTCCCGCTCTGTCATGGCCTCTTCGCTTTTTCCTTCTTTGGCTTTGTTCCATTCGGTAATGGCGCCGGACAAAAGAACGGAATCCCGTTTTATCTTCATTACAATCCCTTTTATGTTACCGGTATAATTCACCTTGTTTAATAGGGTTGTTTTATCCTCGTCGGGAAAGGATTCCTTTAAAATCAGGGCGGCTGCTTTTATCTTTGTATCCAGTAGCGCTATCCGCCTGTAGAGGGTAAAAAAATACCGGTTTTTTTTGCCCCCGCTTTGTTTTACATAGTCCTGGTAGAGGTGACCCCACGCCTCCTGCGCTATCCGGTCTGCTGCGGCCTGTTCATCCGGCGGCGGTTCTATCGCTGGCAGCTTTAGCAACCGCCGGTAGTTCTCGTTCAACAGGCAGTCGATAAACTCATCGAGCGTTACTTCACTGCAACGGCATTTACATGAGGTACTCAATGTCTGTTTTTCCATTCTCTGTAAAGTTTTCGTACTCCGTGAAATCGTAGTCGTGGCACCGGTAGAAGACGACTACCCCGCCGTGTTGCCGCTGGTATTGCTTTGCTAACGCCAGCACCCT
>JAITKF010000033.1 GCA_031278545.1 Prevotellaceae bacterium | reverse complement strand
ATAGAGAAAAAAAAAGCCTGCGATTATCAGGCCATTGAAAATAGAGAATAACAAAATAAGAAAAATGAGAGCCAAAGGCAAAAAGACAAGAGAAGCACTTAGAGATAAAGAAAAAAGAGAAGGGAGAAGGGGGTTTTGATTAAACAAGAAATTTAATCAAAAAAATCGGCATCGGCGGCAAAGGTATGACTTTTTTTTAAACCAACCAAAAAATAGCACGGGCATCCTTGCAGGGCAGGATGATTTGTGGGTAACCGGTTTTTCTATTACTATTATTCCTCTCATAGGGACTCGCACATTATGCCTCATCGTAATGCTCAGGAATTGCACGCTTCTGTTAAAATAATTTGCCCACCCTCTTAAAAACAGTTATCTTTGCACGAAATTTATATATAAACCTTCTATCAGAACATGGCCAATTTTTTTACATCGTCTATCGGGAAAAAGCTAATTATGAGTATTAGCGGATTTTTTTTAATGGTGTTCTTGCTGGTGCACCTGGCGGCTAACCTTGCGTCGTTGTTGGGCAACGAACAGTACAATGCCGTATGTCATTTTATGGACACCAATATTGTGATTCAAATTATGGTGCCGGTACTTGCTTTGGGCTTTATGGTTCATATTGCTTACGGGCTTTACCTGACCCTTGTCAATCGGTGGGCGCGCGGCAATGAGCGCTATGCGGCCGGCAATAAAGGCGATGCTTCGTCGTGGGCGTCGCGTAACATGTTTGTTCTTGGCGCCATCATCCTGGGCTTTTTAGGTTTGCACTTGTGGCATTTTTGGGCGAAAATGCAGTTACAGCACTTTCTGGGACAAGAAGGAGAGAATGCCTACCTGTTAGTAACAACATTGTTTAGCGACCCGTTGTACGTCGTTTTATACCTCGTATGGATATGGACGTTATGGTTGCATCTGTCCCACGGTTTCTGGAGCGCGTTCCAGACAATTGGCGTTAATAATTCGAAATGGCTGCCGAGATTGCAGTTTATCGCTAAGATTTATGCGACGGTGATTGCGGTTGGCTTTACTATTATTCCTCTCTGGTTTTTAATCCGTTCTTTTGATTTTTGACATTTCACGCGGATGGCGAAATATAAAGTAGGGTTAGTACTTAGCGGCGGTGGTGCATGGGGATATGCACATATCGGGCTAATCCGGGCACTTGAGGAACGCGGCATTGCCCCTGATATTATTGCGGGTACAAGCATCGGGGCTATTATCGGCGCCAGTTATGCCGACGGTTATACGGCGGATGACCTGTTGCAGATTGTCAGTCATGTCCACATGTCGCGGTTTGCGACGATCCACCTGCCGACCAAAGGGCTGTTGGAGTTGACGTGGCTCGAAAAATTATTGCAGTCGGTTCTACGCGCTCATACCTTCGAAGCATTGAAAACGCCGTTGGTCGTGGCAGCGACGAATCTTTCCAAAGGTGAAATCGTGCATTTCCGGTCAGGGACATTAATAGATAAAGTCATTGCATCGGCCAGCGTGCCGGTGGTTTTTACCCCGCGGGAAATTGACGGCGACGAGTATGTCGACGGCGGATTACTGGATAATTTTCCGGTAACGGCCATCCGCGACGAGTGCGAGCAGGTTATCGGCATGCACGTCCAGCCTAAACATTACGGTGAAAAACTGACAAACCTGCTGCATATTGCCGCACAATCGTTCCTGCTGTCGGTGCGTATGCAAGGCAGCACACAAGCGCATCTCTGCGATGCTTTCATCGAACCCGACCTCGCCGGCTACCATTTTTTCGATTTCTCTGCCGCCAAAAAAATCGCCCAATCGGGGTACGATGCCGCCCGAAAGGCGTTCAGTTGTTTCGACGTTTAGCCGGTTTGTATAGACAACTGTGAGGATTGCCCATCGCGTTTTACCTTTTCATCGCGCATTCCATTCTTTAAAAAGAAATTTTCGTATATTTAGCTGCATTTTTACCATATACAAATGATTCTATGACACAACGTCCACTTTTTTTACAATACATTGCGCAGACCTCGCCGACTCCTATTGGGATTGAGGCGGAACGCGCCGAAGGGATTTATATCTACGACCGCACAGGCCGGCGGTATGTCGATTTGATTGCCGGCGTAGCGGTAAGCAATGTGGGTCATTGTCATCCGAAAGTGGTCGCGGCAGTGCAGGCGCAAGCGGCGCGGTATATGCACCTGATGGTGTACGGCGAATATATCCAGTCGCCGCAAGTGCTATTTGCACAGGCGCTGGCCGGTGTGTTACCCGCGTCGCTCGATTGCGTATATTTTGTCAACTCTGGCGCCGAAGCTAATGAGGGCGCGCTAAAGCTGGCGAAACGTTATACGGGACGCACGGAGATAGTCGCCTTCCGGCAGGCCTATCATGGCGGGACGCACGGCGCGTTGAGCGCTACAGGCGACGAGACATTACGTAATGCCTTCCGTCCGCTGTTACCCGACGTCCGTTATCTTTCGTTTAATGCCTTCGACGAGTTGTCGCAGATTACCGTCCGTACGGCATGTGTAATAGTCGAACCGGTACAGGGCGAAGCGGGCGTACGGCTTCCGACGGCAGGCTACCTGCAGGCGTTGCAGGCGCGTTGTCGGGAAGTCGGCGCGCTGCTGGTGTTCGATGAAGTGCAAACCGGTTTTGGGCGCACCGGCGCATGGTTTGCCGCTGAGCGCTACGGCATAACGCCCGACATTATCACACTGGCAAAGGCTATGGGCGGCGGGATGCCCCTCGGCGCGTTTGTCGCGCCGGGCGAGAAGATGTCCGTTTTACAGAGCCGTCCGGCGTTGGGGCATATTACGACCCTCGGCGGGCATCCGGTGTCGTGTGCGGCGGCGTTGGCAGCGTATCAGGTATTGCGCGACGAAAACCGGCTGGCCGAAGTAGCCGATAAAGCCGCCTTATTCCGCAGGTACTTGCAGCACGCCGCTATTCGCGAAATCCGCGGCGAGGGGCTGATGATGGCAGTCGAACTGGGCGACGCCGCACTGTTGCAACGGGTAGTGGCCGCGCTGCTGCAAAACGGTATTATTACCGAATGGTTTCTGTTTTGCAATACGGCTTTTCGCATAGCGCCGCCGCTGGTTATCTCGCACGAAGAGATAGAAGACGCCTGCCGGATTATACAGCATGTATTAACCCGGATGATGAACGAATAACAACGACGATGAAACGACGACGCCACGCCTGTCAGCAAACGTCCCTGTCGGGACTCTTTTTTCTCCTGTGCCTCTGTGCGCCGCCGGCAGTCGTCGCACAGAAGGCGGGCGTTCCGGCGCTCCCCTTAGATTCGCTGATGAGAAACGTCGCCGCCGAAACCGACAGCGCGCGAAAAATTACCGCCATGAACGATTTCGCCGCCGCGCTGGAAGACGCCCTCCGGCAAGATGCCACGATGAACCGCTCGTTCGACAGCATTCCGCACCTCGGCATATTAACATCGAAAGATAAAAAAGTCCGCATCATCACATGGAACTTGCCGCTCACGCCGGCACGGCACAAGTATTACGGCATCGTGCAATACCGCACGAACAACGGGATACAGACGACCGTCCTGCAAGACGTCAAAGAGACGCTTGCCACCCGGCCAGAATCCACCGTACTGGCACAAGGCCAATGGTTCGGCGCGCTGTACTACGATATCTTGCAACACAAAGCCGGCAAGCAATCCCGTTACACGCTGCTGGGATATGATTTTCACACCGACATTACGCACCGCAAACTCCTCGAATCCGTAACGTTCGACGATACAGGATCGCCCGTATTCGGCGTCCCGCTATTCGATAACGGGCAATGGAAAGCCGGACGCGTACTGCTAGAATACAGCGCCACCTCGCCGTTTTACCTGCGCTACCTGCCGCACAAAAAAATGATTGTCTATCAACGGATGCAATTAGAGCAAGTCGCACCCGGCCAACCACCCGCCGGCGTCCCGACAGATATATTCGACGGACTGGTTTTAAAAAACGGCTACTGGCTACTGCAAAAAGACATACCGCTGACAGCAAACGATTTTTAAACTCGTAAAACATCCCTGCGGCGGGCGCAGCCTCTTACAAAACATCGAAAGTGCGACATTACTTATTGCCCGAACGGAGAATTGACGACGGCCATCACCACTCAGCCCCTCTCAACGCCCCATCGTTTCCCGTCGTGCGCTAATCCGGCAAGCTGCAATACACGGTTCGTTACCGTTTCGGCCACATCGTCCACTGTTGCAGGATGGAGATAAAACGACGGGCAGGCCGGACAAATAATACCACCGGCATCCGTCAATTGTAGCATATTTTGAAGATGAATCCTGTGCAACGGCATTTCGCGCGGGACGACAATTAGGCGGCGGCGTTCTTTCAACGCCACATCGGCGGCGCGGGAGAGCAAATCGCCGCTAATACCGTTAGCTATACGCGCCAGTGAGCCCATACTGCACGGCGCAATAATCACCGTATCGAAATCGCACGACCCGGAGGCAAAAGGCGCATGGAAATCGTCATTGCCGTAACGACGGAAAGCGGCGGCATACGACGCCCAGCACATATCGCCCAATTCGTGCCGGAACACCTGTTCACCACAGGCCGAAAACACAACGGCCACCTCCACAGACGCCATCTGACGGAAAGCATCCATCAACCGCCTTGCATAAATCGCCCCGCTGGCGCCGGTAACACCTAATACAACCTTACGCATCGTTCACCAAAATACGGTTCTTTACTAACTCCATAATACACACGTAACTAAAAATATGTATATATAAAAAGAACAATGCCTCCTACCTTAATTGTAGCACCCCATACCTTTGGATACTTTTTATCAAACGGTATTTTTCCTGCATTATTCATAACAATTCATTTTCTGCAAAAATAATCAAAATAGTTTAAGCAACCATATAAAAAACAATCGCCGCCCCCCTTTCAGGCAAGCGGCGGTCGTTTTTCAAAACGAATACCATTATCGTTTTACGCAACGTAACGTACTTGCAATATATCTGTCGCCCATTCCAAACCAAGCCATCGGGGGACATATTATAAAATAAGTAGATACTTCGGGAAAATACACCCCGCCTTTTGTGAGCGGGCCTCCGATAGTAAGATAGAGATACCCCATATAACCATACATAGAAAGGTCTTCATTCTCAGTACCTGCATAATAATAGCCATACCATACTCCGTCGTCATCCAGATAAATGGTTTCACCCGTAACGGGGTCAATATAACCTGCGGCAGGTAAAAACACACACCCTTTCGGGTCGGCAGCCGTAGCGGCGGCGGCATTATCGCCACACCAAATGCCTTCGACGCCATAGTTATCGGCATCTCCGCTGGCGCGCCAACTGATAGTCATGTGATGGTCTCCCGTTAACTTTAAAATTTCCGCTTCGGTAGGCAATCGCCAGCCGGCCGGACACGGGTCGGTCGCCGACTGGCTCCATGCGCCGGCGGCAGGAGTATACGAAGCCTCGACCCCGGGTTCATTACGTCCGTATTGGTAATATTTACCAGATTCCCCCGGTGAGGTCGCAAAATAGCCTGCCGAGCTTACATTTCGTGTAGCCCACGTAATATCTGCTATGGTTACGCCCTGTTCTTCATTCACCGACGCCTGTTCAACCCTTACGGCTTTTTCCAACGCCACATCGGGCGCGTTTGTGGCACGTACCGTAACAATAGTCGAACGAGCGTCTGCCGGATTTACGATAAGCGTTACATTAATCGTACCGTCGCCCTCGCCCGACGCCGGCAATACGGTACACCACGTAGTGGCAGCGTCTACGTCCGCCGTCCACGAAAGGTTGCTTGTTACGGCCACAGAGTAACTGCTTGCCGTAAAGGCAGCATTAATCACCGTTTCGGTGACCGACAAGACCGGACTTTCCGACGCCTGTGTTATGATAACGGTTTTGGCTAATGTGCCGGCTGTAATGGTTACGGTTGCAGCGCGTGGGGTTATCGCAGGGTTTTCCATCACGGCCACAGCAATCGTACCGTTGCCCTCGCCCGACGCCGGCGATACGGTACACCACGTAGCGGCAGCGTCTACGGCCACTGTCCACGAAAGGTTGCTTGTTACGGCCACGGGGTAACTGCCTGCCTCAACGGGGGCGTCAATGGCCGAACGGTCGATAGTCAATACCGGTTCGTTGACGGGATCATCACTGCAAGCGCCTACTGTGGCCATTGCAAATAGGCCAACAAGGGCCGTTAAAAGTAATTTTTGTTTTTTCATTTTGTTTAATCTTTTTAATTTTAGTTTTTGTTTAATTTTATGATTTGGAACGTTATAGTGTGTTGAAATAAATAATTGCCGGTGTGTACGCCAGAGATTCTGGAGCATGTGTCGGAGACGTCGGAGTATGTGGAGGAGGCGTCGGCGAGTTTGCCGCGCGTCGGGGTGGGGGTGTTCGAATATGTAGATATGTAAATGGATTGCATAGAGTGTATTATGATATAAAAGCGGGGGACACTACAGGGTGCGCCGATGTGCCCACCGACGGAAGTACGGGGATAAAATCCTGCATCGCCATTCCCTGCGTGTATCCTTTGTATAGCAAGGCTTGCGGAGAATGAAACGGCTGTAAATGAAAACGATTAGTCAGTTGGGGGGAGTAGAGCTATATATCAAAAGACCCGAAGAGGCTTCGAGATTCAAACAGGGAGGTATATTTAATTGTTTTAACATTTGTGTTAAATTATTTCGTTTCTGTGTACACAAATTTATAGATGTTTTTTGAAATATACAAATTTTTTATCTATTATTTTCGTTTTATTGTCATCGGAGCCGGGGGTTGCTGTTTTTATTTTGTTTTCGTTTTGACTCGATAACCCAAATAAATCATTACCTTTGCAGCCCAAAATGGACGTGTCTACATTCGTTTCCCTTTTTGCCGGGCAGGAGGCCTGCCGGCAATTGTTCTCGCAGATTTGTGCGGACGACGGGGGCGCTGTGTCTGTCCGGGGCCTGTACGGGTCGGCGCGGAGTTTGGCTATAGCGGCCGTTTTTGAGCGTTTGCCGCGGGTGCAGGTTTATGTAGCCGTCAATCGTGAGACGGCCGAATATGTGGCGCATGATGTGGCAATATGGAGCCGTCCCGAATGCGTGTTTTTTTTCCCTTCTGCTTTTAAGCGTAGTATGGAGTACGGGTCGTTCAATGTAACGGCTATCGTACAGCGGACGGCGGCATTGAATGCCCTGCGCGCCGGAACGCCTTGTGTGGTGGTGACGTATCCTGAGGCGATGGCCGAGTTGGTGGTACCGCGCAATGAGTTGGAAGGATGTATTATTGATATCCACGCCGGCGAATGGTTGTCGATGTCTTCTTTATGTGAACGGCTATCGAAATATGGTTTTACCTGTGTCGATTTTGTTATGGAACCCGGACAGTATTCGGTTCGCGGTAGTATTGTTGACGTTTTTTCGTTTGCCGACAGTCAGCCTTACCGAATTGATTTTTTCGGCGATGAGGTGGAAAGTATTCGCCGCTTTGATTTGAATACGCAATTGTCCGCCGCTACGGTAACGCATGTTGAGATTATTCCCGTCGGCCCCGACCGGAAGATGACGGGGGATAGTACGCTTTTTGATTATACCGGGCCTTCGACGGTGATGTGGGTGGAGAATAACGATTATCTGAGCGCCGTTATCGCGCAATTGTGGAAGAAGGAACCGTTGCGTAGCGCCTTGATGTCGCCCGAAACGTGGCAGGCGATTACCGGCGGCCGGCAGCCGGTGGTCTTTTTGGATGATACCCGGACGGATAGTGTGTCGACCGTTCGTTTTTCTACGGCGCCGCAGCCGGCGTTTAATAAGAATTTTGAACTGCTGGCCGCCGATATCGTCGAACATGCGGAACAGGGGTACCGGGTCTCTATTTTTACTGATAATCCTCAACAGGTGGAACGGCTGAAAGTAATTTTTGAATCTATCGGGAAAACCGCCATGCCGTTTGAGTTTGTGCTCTTGTCCCCGCACGAGGGATTTATCGACCATACGTTGAAGTTGGTTTATTATACCGACCATCAGCTCTTCGAGCGGTACCACCGTGTAACGATGCAGCGGACGGTCGAGAAGAGTGAGCGGTTTACTTGGCAGGAAATAAGCGCCCTCTATAAGGGCGACTATGTCGTGCATATCGACCACGGCGTGGGTGTTTTCGACGGGCTGGTGAAAACGACAGTCAACGGGAAAAGGCAAGAAGCCATAAAACTGATTTATCGCGACAATGATGTGCTCTTTGTGAATATCCACGGCCTGCATCGTATCTCCAAATACCAAGGCCATGATAGTGTGCCGCCGACGGTCAATAAGCTGGGTAGCGGCGTGTGGCAAAACTTTAAGCAGCGCGCTAAACGCAGGGTGAAGGATATCGCCCGCGAATTGATTACATTGTATGCACAACGCCGCCGCCTCGCTGGGTTTGCGTTTTCGGGCGATACGTATCTACAGCATGAGCTCGAGGCATCGTTTATCTACGAAGATACGCCCGACCAACTCAAAGCTACGCAAGCTGTTAAAGCCGATATGGAACAGCCGTTCCCGATGGACCGACTAGTATGCGGCGATGTGGGATTCGGGAAAACCGAGATTGCTATTCGTGCAGCCGTTAAAGCGGCAGCTGACGGGAAACAGGTGGCGGTGCTTGTCCCTACGACCATTTTGGCGTTGCAGCATTTTAAAACCTTTTCGGCGCGGCTGGCCAATTTCCCTGTTACCGTCGATTATATTTCACGCCTGCGATCGACGACGCAAATCCGGCAAGCGTTGGAAAATACCACCGCCGGTAAGGTCGATATCTTGATAGGTACGCATACGTTACTGAACCGAAAAGTCGTTTTTAAAGATCTCGGACTGTTGATTGTCGATGAAGAACAGAAATTCGGCGTAGCTGCTAAAGAAAAACTACGGCACCTTAAAATGCATGTCGATACGCTGACCATGAGTGCTACACCCATCCCGCGCACCTTGCAGTTTTCGTTGATGGGCGCGCGCGACCTGTCTATTATCAATACGCCGCCGCCCAACCGCCTCCCTATCGTAACGGAATCGCACCCATTCCACGAAGAGATTATTCGCGACGCTATCCGGTATGAAATACAGCGCGGGGGACAGGTCTTTTTTCTCCACAACCGCGTGCAGGATATCGAAGAGGTGGCCGGCATTATCCTGCGTATCTGCCCCGAAGTAACGCTCCGCATCGGGCATGGACGAATGAGGCCCGAACAGCTGGAAAAAGTGATCCTCGAATTTATGAACGGCGAGTTCGACGTATTGCTTTGCACGACTATCATCGAAAATGGTATAGACATCCCAAACGCTAATACTATTATCGTAAACAACGCCCACCTGTTCGGCCTGAGCGAACTGCACCAGTTGCGCGGCCGTGTGGGGCGCTCGAATCGCAAGGCGTTCTGCTACCTGCTGGCGCCGCCTCCGATTTTCCTGACCAACGACGCCCGAAAACGGCTCAAAGCCATTGAGGCTTTTTCCGATTTAGGAAGCGGTTTTAATATCGCCATGCAGGATTTAAATATTCGCGGTGCAGGCAACCTCTTAGGCGGCGAACAAAGCGGCTTCATGACCGATATGGGTTTTGAAACGTACCAGAAAATCCTGAACGAGGCCTTGGCCGAATTACAGGACGAAACGCCAGCGGCGTCGACGCCAGCGGACAGAAACCCGTCGCCGGCGTCCGATACATGGGGCGAGGTAGACTGCACAATTGATACCGATATGGAAATACTGATTCCCGACAGCTATGTGCGCAATGTCTCCGAAAAATTGTGGTTCTACAGGGAATTGGATAATATTACCGATGAAACGGCTTTACAAAAAATCATCGCCGAACTGATTGACCGTTTCGGGGCATTACCGCCGGAAGTGAACGAATTATGTAACATTGTTCGCCTGCGTCGCATAGCCATGCTATTGGGCTTTGAAAAAATCGTACTCAAAAACCGGTTAATGATTGTTTATTTCATCAGCAATCAGCTGTCGAATTACTACCGGTCGTCAGTATTTTCCCGCATCCTGCAATACATACAGACACATCCGAAGATTTTCACGGTCAAAGAGCAAAACGAAAAACTGATGATGACCACGCGAAACGTCCCCACCGTCCAACGCGCCATTGAAATACTCGGGAAATTGAGGATTGACAATTGATAATTTGGCTGCGGGGGCGGCTGTCTGAACTATGTTTTTTGATTGATGTGGTTTTTCCGCGCAGCCCTTAGCCTAATTTTGTTCAAGTAATGCAGCGCTATGCCGGGAATCACAGAGGAAGCACGCATTACGTCAATACTCAACCGCCAAGCGCTGCCAGTTGTTCCTCTATCGCTTTGATCCGCGCCTCGCCGTCGGCCTGTTTTTTGCGTTCGAAGGCGACCACCTGTTCGGGTGCATGCTGCACAAACTTTTCATTCTTTAGCTTCTGCTTAACGGACGCGACAAATTGCTGTTGGTATTCCAAATCGTCATGCAGCTTTTTGACTTCCTCTTCGACATTCAGCAGGACGCCGAGCGGCACAAAAAATTCGGTAGTGCCGACAAGGAACGCCGCCACATTGCGCCCATCTTCCGGCCCGTCGGGGCGGATAACGCTCAAGTTGGCCATCTTTTGCAATAGAGGAAACAGGCGCTCGTCCATCTCGCCCTTTACATAGAGTTCCAGCGGCTCTTTAGGCAGAATATTTTTCGTCTGCCGAATGGTGCGGATAGAGGCAATGGCCTGTTGTATCACCTCAAAATGGGAGAGGCAGTCCGCGTCGAAACTGTCGGCGTAAGGTTGCGGCTGAATCATCAGGCTGTCGCCTGATTGACGCGGGCGCAGGTGTTGCCATATCTCTTCGGAAATGAACGGCATAAACGGATGCAACAGCCGCAACAAATAATCGAAAAACAGCCGGGCGGTTCCGAGCGTCGTACTGTCCATCGCCTGCCCCGCCTGCGGTTTAACGATTTCCAGATACCACGCGCAAAAGTCGTCCCAAAACAGTTTATAGAGCTTCATCAGGGCTTCAGAGAGGCGGTATTTGTCAAAATCGTCGTTCATGTCGATGACCGCCTTGCGCAGCGATTCCTTAAACCATTCGCCGGCTTGCGCCGAATGGGCCGGCTGCACGACCGTATCGTCGGCCTGCCAGCCGTTAACCAGCCGGAAGGCATTCCAGATTTTATTGCAGAAATTACGCCCCTGTTCGCACAATGCTTCGTCGAACGGGAGGTCGTTGCCGGCCGGCGAGGTCAGAAGCATACCCATACGCACGCCGTCGGCGCCATATTTATTGATTAGTTCTATCGGGTCGGGCGAGTTGCCGAGCTGTTTCGACATTTTGCGTCCGAGATGGTCGCGCACAATGCCTGTTAAATAAACGTTTTTAAATGGATACCCGCCGGCCCATTCATATCCGGCCATCAGCATCCGCGCCACCCAGAAAAACAGGATTTCGGGGGCGGTAACCAAATCCGATGTCGGGTAGTAGTATTGCAAATCAATGTTCGGATCTACCTCTTCGCCACTGCCCGGCACCTCGGGGTCAAACACGGAAATAGGCCACAACCATGACGAAAACCACGTATCCAAACAATCGTTATCCTGCTGCAAATCGGTCGACGCAAGCGCTTTGTTTTTGGTCATCGCGCGGGCTAATTTCAAGGCTTCCGCCTCTTCTTCAGCGACCACAAAGCGTCCGTCGGGCAAGTACCACGCAGGAATGCGATGCCCCCACCACAGTTGCCGTGAAATGCACCAATCCTTAATATTCTCCATCCAGTGACGGTATGTATTTTTAAATTTTGCAGGATACAACATCACCTCGTCGTTCATCACGGCCTCCAACGCCGGTTCGGACAGTTCGCCCATCTTAACGAACCATTGCATGGATAGTTTCGGCTCAATCGCCACGTCGGTGCGCTCGGAGAACCCTACTGTGTGCGTGTAGGGTTCTACTTTTTCCAACAGTCCCGCCACCTCGAGATCTTTTACAATTTGCTTCCGGACGACAAACCGGTCTTGCCCGACATAGATTTGCGCCTTCTCGTTTAAAGTGCCGTCGTTATTAAAAATATCAATGACTTCGAGGCGATGCTTTTCGCCGAGGAGGTAGTCGTTCACATCGTGCGCCGGCGTAACCTTCAGGCAACCCGTACCAAACTCAATGTCGATGTACTCGTCCTCAATAATCGGCACTTCGCGGTTTATCAGCGGCACGATGACCGTTTTTCCGCGCAGATGGGCGTTCTTCGGGTCGTTAGGATGAATGGCCACCGCCGTATCGCCCATGATAGTTTCGGGGCGGGTTGTGGCGACCACGCAGTAATCGAGAGCCTCCCTATCCCCGAAGGGGGAGTTATGTTGTTTTATCTTGTACTTTATATAATATAGCGCCCCCTGTTCTTCCTTATGTATTACCTCCTCGTCGCTGACAGCTGTCAGCGCCTTCGGATCCCAATTGACCATGCGCACGCCGCGGTAAATTTTCCCTTTATTGAATAAATCGACAAATACGCGAACCACACTCCGCGAATAGGCTTCGTTCATTGTGAAATTCATCCTGTCCCAGTCGCACGACGCCCCGAGTTTTTTCAGTTGCTCCATGATAATGCCGCCGTGTTTGCGCGTCCATTCCCACGCATATTCGAGGAACTGCTCGCGGGTTAAATCGGCCTTGCGAATGCCTTCGCTTGCCAGTTTGGCTACCACTTTCGCTTCCGTAGCAATAGAGGCATGGTCTGTTCCGGGCACCCAGCAAGCGTTTTTACCCTGCATGCGCGCACGGCGCACTAATACATCCTGAATCGTATTATTCAGCATATGTCCCATGTGCAACACTCCGGTTACATTCGGCGGCGGAATGACGATTGTATACGGTTCACGTTCGTCGGGGTCCGAATGAAATAACCGGTATTCCATCCAGTAAGCATACCATTTGTCTTCAATCTCGGACGGATTGTATTTTGCAGACAGCTCCATAATCTTTTACAATAAATAATAAAAATTTAAAGTTGCAAAGATACAAACTTTTTGGCTATCTGGCGACGAACCTTTTCGACTCTGACTATTATCCTTTTTTGTGATTTTCTGATTAAACCGGAACTATAAAGAGGAGTCTAAAACAGTCAAACGTTGTGAAAAAACGATAGTCATTGTAAAAGAAAATACAGGTTTTCTTCATTTTTTTTTGTTCAGGTCGTTTTTATTTAGTTACTTTGCACATTAACTATGGTTGGCATAACGAGAAAAAGATTGCATGAATGGTTTACATAAAATACTGCTGAGCACGCTATTATTGCTGATCGTCGGCAGGGGGTATACTCAGCAATCGCCTCAGTTTAACTTGGGATTTGCAAACCCAACATTTGTAAATCCGGGCTATGCCGGCAATAATAAAGAAAATCTGTTTTGCGCTTCCGCCTATAATCGGTTGGAGTTGACAGGTTTTGACGAGGCACCTGTTTCGACAGTGATAAACGTACAAGGGCCTATTGACATTTTGGGAGTACACAGCGGTGTAAGTCTTACGCTACAAAACGAACAGGCTGGTTTTTTGCGGGCGCCGGAAGTAAATCTCGGCTATGCTTACCGCCGGACAATAGGTAGTGGACAGATAGGAATCGGACTTTCGTTAGGGTTTATCGGCAGTTGGTATGCATCCAACTCGTGGCGACTACCAAGTGGCGGAAGCGCGGAGGGTGATCCGGCGATGCCTACGACACAAGACAATGCCGGTATCTCGTTCGACATGGGCGCTGGCGTGTATTATTCCGATTCCCGCTGGTTTGGCGGATTATCGGCAATGCACTTGACCCGCCCGGCGTTGGGTATTGACAACAATGCGCACTATCAGCCGACGTTGTATGCGATGGGTGGATACACATTTTTGATTGACAGTACCACTTGGCAGCTACGACCGATGATACACATTGTTTCCGACTTTGCACAAGGGAGTTTTAATACGGCTTGCAACGTCGTGTACGAAAATAAATATTGGGCCGGTATCAGCTACCGTTGGGGACAAGCGATTGCCGGCATGATTGGAGTAGAAATACTACCAGGTTTGCGAGTAGCATACGCGTATGAATATGCTACTTCCGTTTTGAGTCGGTTCAGCAACGGCACACACGAAATGATGTTAAGTTATTCGTTTGCCATTAGCACGGTTCGAGGCGCGCAGCAGTATAAAAGTGTAAGATTTTTATAAACTTATAGAAAATAAAAAGAAAAGGGTATGAAGAAGTTGCTCTATTTTACCGTTACTGTTGGATTGGTTTTTTGCGCATATAGCTGCGGAAGGACTAGTTACGGCTACACCGGCGAATTATCGCGGGGAACAAAAGGGACGAATAAGAAACTAAAGGAAACGCCGCCTTTTGGAATGGTATATATACCGCAAGGAGACTATTTGATAGGCGGTAACGACCAGGACATTTTGTGGGCGATGAATGCAGTGCCACACGGCATTACTATCAATGAATTCTGGATGGATCAAACGGAAATCACGAATTACGAATATCGTCAATTTGTGAGTTATGTACGTGATTCCGTGGCGCGGGCATTGTTGGGGACTATTGACGAATCTTTCTTCCTGCAGCCGGAGGATGAAACAGAAGAACTGCCCGAGAAAAGACCGTTGGACTGGAGCGTTCGTATCAACACCCGTAAAAATGAAGAGCAACGTACATTGTTACGAGAAATGAATTATCAAGGCGCAGAAGCCCTGAACGGAAAGGAAGTAGACACTCGCCGATTAGTGTATGAATATGCATGGATCGACTTACGGCAGGCAGCCCAATCCCGTTACGATCCGGAACAGAAAAAATATAGCGGTACTGTTGTGAACGCCAAAGGCGAACAAGAAGAAATTAAAGACCGTAGTTCATTTATTTTACGGGAAATGACCTATGTATATCCTGATACACTATGCTGGATTCGCGACTTTTTAATGTCATACAACGAGCCGTTTGCAACCAGTTATTTTTCACATATAGCTTATAATGATTATCCGGTAGTCGGTATTTCGTGGAAACAAGCCACGGCATTCTGTCGGTGGCGGACAGACATGTTACAATCGGCGCCTCGAAGCAAAGGCGTTCTCCGTCCGGAAGAATATCGTTTGCCGAACGAAGCAGAATGGGAATACGCGGCACGTGGCGGCCTGAAAAACCAACTTTACCCTTGGGGCGGCCCCTATACAACCAATCAGGAAGGCTGTTTCCTTGCCAACTTCAAACCGCAACGCGGACGATATGCACTGGATGGCGGCGTTTACACAATGCCCGTAGGATCTTACGAACCTAATGATTTCGGATTGTACGACATGTCCGGCAATGTGGCCGAATGGGTAGCGGATTCGTATGATGAAGCCTCCTACAACATTCATAATGACTTGATGCCTACGTATGCCACTAACCCGAAGGCGACCGACCACAGCACCCACAAACGGAAGGTTGTCCGTGGCGGTTCGTGGAAGGACATTTCCTACTTCCTACAGTGCGGCACACGCACATTTGAATATCAGGATTCCACCAAATCATTTATCGGATTCCGCTGTATCCGTTCGTATGCGGGAACAGCACAATAACAAAATATAATATTTAATGTAAATAAAAAATAATTTTATGGCTTCTATTTCTAAATTTGTAACATCAAAAGGCTGGAAAAAGCTAATGTCCCGCATGTATGGATGGGGCGCATCACTGGTTATTATCGGAGCATTGTTTAAACTGCAACACTGGACGGGCGCAGGGATCATGCTCTCCATCGGGATGATCACCGAATGTGTCATTTTCTTCTTCTCTGCATTCGAGCCGTTGCCGGTCGAATACCACTGGGAGACCATTTATCCCGAACTATCCGGAGACAACCTGAACCTCGAAGAAGAAGGTTCTACGGCCTTGGCTGGCAGCAAAAATAATGCACGCGACCGCCGTTTACAAAACGGCGTAGATTTAACGGTTGACCCCGAATTAGCCGAAAACCTACAAAAAAGCGTTGACCGCTTCAATCAATCCATCAACAGTCTGAATGCGTTGACAACCATCAGCGAGACGTCGCAGCAATTCGTTAGCGGCTTGCAACAGGCGGCTATCAACATGGGTACGCTCAACGAAACCGCGCAATCGTTTGCCGATACGTATCGCGAGACAGCGCAAATCGTAGTAGACGTTTACCAGAATACCAGCAAATCTGTCAATGAACACGGCCAGCAGGCAAATGCCAATTTAGCCGTACTAAACAAAAATTTACAGGCAGTTAATACATCGTACGAATTATATTTGCAGGAACACCGCGACTATGTAGCGCATAGCAAAACATTGTTAGGCTCAATGGATTATTCGGCGCAACAAGCTCAACAGTTCGACCAGCAAATGATTACATTAAACAAATTAATTGCGGAACTTAACGTGGCCTATACCTCGGTAGTTCAAACAGTCAATACAACGTTAAGGAGAAAATAAGCCGACAGGAATGATTTCTTCACACGTCAAATTTAAAAAGGAAAATTATGGCAGGCGGTAATCTCACACCTCGTCAAAAGATGATAAACATGATGTATTTGGTGCTAACAGCCATGTTAGCGCTGAATGTATCGGCGGAAGTATTAAACGCGTTCGTCTTAATTGACATAGGTATTAACAAAAGTATAGGAACCATACGCGAAAAAAACATAGCGGATATTGGCGAATTTGCGAATGCATTGCTCGATAACCCTGAGAAAGTCGCACCATGGAAAGCAAAAGCCGATAGCGTACATGCCCGGACAAACGTCTTGTACGAACGTATTCATAATCTTAAAATCAGACTCATACGTGCCAGCGACGGACAAGAAGCACCGGCGATAACAAACGATTCAATACATGTTGAATTAATAGAAGGACAAGATAATACCGACGTAGCATCCAGCATTATGCTCGGCGAAATGAACTCAGGAGAAGCCCACAAACTTCGGGACGAAATCGATGACTATAAACAATTTCTACTTAGCATGATAGACCCGCACTCCAGTTCGGCGCGCTCAATTGAAAATGTATTACTGCTGAAAGACCCGCCAATGACCAGCGACGGCACAAACCGTACATGGGAAGCCTCGCAGTTTGAAAGCGTCCCTCTTATCTCGGCGGTAGCTCTCTTGTCGAAACAACAAATGGATATCGTAAACTGCGAAAGCGAAGCCTTAAAATTTCTACAAAACCAAATCGACGCCTCAGACTTCAAATTCTCAAACATCGATGTAGCCCTTATCCCGGAATCAAAATACATACTAAAAGGATCGGAATACACCGCCGAAATATTTTTAGCTGCCTATGACCCCACCCAACGACCGGTATTCGTTACCCAGGGACACACATGGCGCTCGGGAGACAAAGGAAAAATTGAATTTAAACAAACTGCCTCATCGGTTGGACGACAAAGCATCAACGGAAACGTTGAATTTATGGGACCCTCAGGAAAAACAATCATCCCGCTACGAATCGAATACGAAGTAGCCGAACCGAATGTAGTAGTATCACCGACAAAGATGAACGTCGTATACAGAGGCATTGACAACCCCATGAGCATCTCCCTTTCGGGCGTCTCACTCGACCGGCTGGAGCCGAAAGTAACCAACGGCGCAATCACCCGCCGGGGCAACGAATTCTTCCTGCGCCCGGGCAGCGGACGCACATGCGACGTATCGGTCATTCTCGACAACAACCAAAATATGGGAACCCTCTCATTCCGCGTAAAAGACATTCCTACCCCCACCGCCGCCGTATTCGGCATCACCACCAAAACAGTCAGTAAAAATGAACTGGCGGTAGCAGAAGGAGTAGTAGCCGAAATGAAAGACTTCGACTTTGACTTAAAATACAAAGTAACCTCATTCACCGTATTCGTTACCATCGACGGATACGCAAACGAAGAAACATCAAAATCGGAACGATTTACAGACAAACAAAAACAAATAATCAGTCGTGTACGAGCCGGACAGCGCGTTTCATTTACCGACATTAAAGCACAAGGCCCCGACGGAAAAGAAATAGAACTATCGGACTTCTCACTCAGACTCAGATAAAATTACAGTTATATGAAAAAGATTACACTTTTATTCATTATCAGCCTCACCTTGTTCAGCATGAACATGTGGGCGCAAACACAACCGGCAACACAACAACCGGCACAGACGCAAGTGAAAAAAAGCTTAGTCGTCGACGGGCCGTTCCGCCGCGAAATCATTGAAGAAAAAGAACCGGTACCCTATCCCAACGTACGGGAATCGGACGTCATCTGGTACCGGACAGTATGGCGCGTCATTGACCTACGGGAAAAAATCAACCACTCACTCTATTACCCAACCGAAATAATGCAAAGCCGGAAAAGCTTCGTACAAACAATGGTAGAAGCAGCGCAAGCAGGCAAACTAACCCTATACGACACCGATACCGACGAATTTACAACAGAACTAAACCCAAAAGACATCCCTGCACGCTTCGACGCCGAAGACAAAGTACAACGACGCCAACGAATGGACGGCACCGACACAACGGTCGTCATCCGCGGGGAAATCAAATGGGAAGAAGTACAAGAACTACTAGTAAAAGAAGTATGGTTCTTCGACAAACACTACTCCCAACGCTTCGTCCGCATCACCGGTATCTGCCCCATCCGCGTATATAATAAAGAACTAAACACAAACGAAGAAGAAGAAGAATCAGGGGAAAAAGTAAAACAACAACTATTCTGGGTCTACTACCCCCATGCCCGTAAAATACTCGCTAACACACCATGCCTTATCGGCGAAAACGAAATGTCGCAAACATCGTTCGACGACCTATTCATCAAACGCCGGTTTAGCTCCTACATTACAGCCATCGCCGACAACCAAAACAACCGCCGGTTTGAAAGTTATACCCGTAACGACTTTGAACGGATGCTCAAATCGGAAGAAACAAAAATCGAATTGCTTAACTTTGAACACGATCTGTGGGAATATTAAGAATCGACAAACGTAATTTTAGTAGTTATTATCCATAAACAAGCGGGGATTCATGCGCTGCATGAATCCCCGCTTGTTTTACAGCCCCCTGGGATTCTTTCCTCCTTTTCCCCACAAACAACCATTCATCATCATTGAGCGCTGGTTTCGCCGCTCCACCGGAGAAGAGGTTGCCTGTGATTCATGAGGGATAGCCTTGTATGCCGGCGGGCTACCATACGCACTTGATTTGATTAGTGTAGTAATCGAACTGTGGATAGCTGTTGCAATTGCTGTTGTCTACATGATAGTGGCGGGCGAGTGAATTATAAATGCTACTGGACCAATAGTAAGTAACATTGTCGTGGATAATTCCGCCCGGAACACTCTCACTATTTTGGCAAATGCATTGCATTTCACTAACGGTAGGCAGGCGGCCGCCCTTGTATGCGCAGTATGCCTCCGCATCAGACCAATTTCGACCTCCTTCGGAAATGGCGCTGGAGACGCCCGTAAAGCCACTGCACGTTGTCCATATAGTACAATTACTCGACGACAGTCTTACGACGACCGACGCCGACGTTTCACAATTGTTAGCCCAGTGAGCTGTGACCGTGTAGGTCGACGTAGCGTTGTGGTTTATGTAGGAGTAATTGTAGGTTTGCCAGCCAACGCCGTTAAATGAATACGAGGCCGCCCCCGAAGTAGCGGTCAGCGTAATGCGAGTATTTTTGCAGGTCGTCATGGTAGACGAGGACGTGAGGGTGATGGATGATGCGGTGAGCGTGGTCACCGCCGCCGTCGCCTCCGCCGATTCGCAGCCTAAGGCAGAGCGGGCTTTGGCGGTGTAGGTGGCATTGGCATCTACGGTTACGGTGGTCGTGTGGGCGGTTTGCCATGCGCCGCCGTTAAATGAATAGGCGTCGGCGCCGGTGGCCGAAGCCGTCAGCGTAACCGGCGTGCCTTCGCAGGCGGTCGTGCTGGAGGCCGTGAGGGTAATACCGGCCGGGGCAGCCTCGACCGCGATTGTGGCCGAAGCTGCCGTAGTCGTCTCGCAGCCTAAGGCAGAGCGGGCTTTGGCGGTGTAGGTAGCGTTGGCGGTTACGGTTACGGTGGTCGTGTGGGCGGTTTGCCATGCGCCGCCGTTAAATGAATAGGCATCGGCGCCGGTGGCCGAAGCCGTCAGCGTAACCGGCGTGCCGGTGCAGACGGTCGTGCTGGAGGCCGTGAGGGTAATACCGGTGGGGGCGGCCTCGACCGTTACCGTGACCGTTGCCTCCGCCGATTCGCAGCCTGCCGCAGAGCGGGCTTTGACGGTATAGGTCGTGTGGGCGGTTACGGTTACGGTAGCCGTGTGGGCGGTTTGCCATGCGCCGCCGTTAAATGAATAGGCATCGGCGCCGGTGGCCGAAGCCGTCAGCGTAACCGGCGTACCGGCGCAGACGGTCGTGC
>JAITKF010000027.1 GCA_031278545.1 Prevotellaceae bacterium | reverse complement strand
TAGGGACGTAAAATATACGGTGTCTATAGTAGACAAAACGAGTCTTGCTGTACTGTATACTTCGGATACGTCTACCTTCACGCTAAAAGCCTTACCGAAAATAGAAGTGGTAGCTCCGGACGATATAACTTGTCTGGGCGATACGATTACGGTTAGCACAACCGCCGGCTCGTGTGGGGCGACGTTCCTCAAACTGGAAGTAGAGAATTATAGCGAGGTGAAAGACTTGTTTATATTGGAATATGACCGGTTCTTCGTACGGGTTAACTTAACAGACACTCTTGCACTAACAGGCGGCTCTATAATAGGCCCCGATGTAATCAATGGCGCAATGCCTCCGGTTAATTTCTATGTGACCAGTATCAACGACAAGACTGAAGCAGACACGCTCTATTATTCGCTGAGTTTAATCAATCCCGATAAGTCGGTGATTGTTTCGTATCGTAATTCTGTAATTCTGCTGCCGCAGGCGTACATCGAATTGAGGGATAGCGCTACTAATCTGACGCCAATTTCCTTAGGCGACTTGGCCTGTGACACTACCTATTTCTTCTTAAATTATTTTGCAACTAATAAATGCTATGCGAATAGCGAAAAACTCATACGGGTTAAGTTGGATGCTGCCCAGCTAAAGTATATTGATTTGGAATATTATTTCGCTACCGACTCGGCATTTGCGGAAGCGAAACCATGGTTTATAGGCGATAGTGTAATGTATAGCGGTAGTTCAATCAACAGTAGCAATGATTCGATCCTCTTCAGGGTAGGTAATGCCAATACATTCGATACGCTCACGCGAACGATACCGTTTACGATAGACTTCGTATTGGCATCGGATTCGAGCACAGTTGTGGGCCGTACTTTCTATGATACGATTGTGGTAAAACCGTACAAAGGAATACAAGTTAACGACCTACCTTCAGAGTTATCCTGCGAACGCCAAGAGTTCGACATTACGGCATGGAATTATTGTACGGATTCTGATACTAATGTGGTCAAAATGCAGCTTTTGGATCCGACGAATACGGATTACTTTAGCTTGGAATTTTGGTTCAACGGCAGCGCTGATGTCTCGCCCGGATACTATCCTGTTCAGTCATCTGATTATATAAGCGGCGCGTTATTTGGCATGAGCGACGTGTTTACTACAAGCGTAGATAACATTAAGTTCCGTGTGCTGAATACGAATCATACGAGTGTTGAGAAAGAAGTTAAGATTGTATTGTCTATCGTAGATTCGTCAACTTTAACCACGTTGTACACTAAGGAGGATACCATCACGATAAAGATAGCTCCGCTGCCGGAAATAACCATTGTCGGGCCGGATACACTGGGGTGCGTCGGCGATACGATTAAGGTTTCAACCGTCAACGCGTGCGACACTATTTCGTACCTCCAACTGGTTGTACATAACTACGACAATGTTAAGGATTTATTTACACTAGAACGTGATGGCGTTGATGTGAAGCATTATTTAGACCTAACAGGTAAAATGGTAGATTCCGTTGCCATCCAGCCGGGTAGTAACGTTAGTGAAATCAAGTTTTATGCAACCAGTCTCAACGAGACCGATTCGATAGTAGAAATCATTTATACAGTGAACGTACTCAATCTTGATGCATTAGCGGTTTCCTCGGCGAGCGACACTATTAAGTTGCTTCCGAAACCATATATCAACCTGTCTCCTGTACCGGATATCTTGGGTTGTGCTGAAATAGAATTTGACTTGGAGTATTTTGTAAGCGACGAGACATGTTATAACGATGTGCCGAAACGCATAAAGATAGAGTTAGCCGATCCGACTCATTTAGATTATATTAATCTGCAATATAAGTCTGGAAGCGATTGGTATGATGCCAAGCAGTATTTTGATGCTGCGGGGGTCATGTATAGTGATCCGAATGAATTGATTACCAATCAATCGGGTGTTGCCTCCTTCCGGCTCAACAATATTAGCCCCTATCCTGTGGATACGATACGTATTCCATACAGGATTGTGCTGGTAGATAATGCGACATTGGCGATAGAATATAGCCGTGAGTATGTAGACACGCTGCTTGTGCTTCCGTATAAGGGCTTAGAACTGGATATACTCGACAAACTCGTCAACGACACCTTGTCCTGCGACGACGTGAAATTCGACCTGACGGCTTGGGATTATTGCGATGCGGGTGTTACAAAAACGGTGAAACTGCAAATTACTGATGGCAATATAGATAATGTACGCTTGCAGTATAGGGGCGAAGAAGAATATTTGGAAGCCAATCCATATTTCGTCGGTGGCGTGTTCTATGGCGAAAGTCATGCGTTCTCGGACAACGGCCCTGTTTCCGCGCGCTTCCGGCTCATCAACAACAACTATACCGGCGAAGTGCAAAAAATTTCCTATACGGTGGCGATTGTGAACAAAGCCAATAACGATACTGTTCTCTTCCCGGAAAAAGTTGATACGGTAACATTCTTTATTGAACCGCTGCCGAAGGTCGATGTGCTGTTTGCAGATACTACTATGGTATTAGATTGCGGATGGAAAGAATTTGACGTCCGTGCGATTCTCGGTTGCCGCGAAGGAACATTGTCGAAGGTGAAAGTGCAAATACTTAACCCGGCCGATACTTCCTACTACAAGATGCGCTACTATGAAGGATATGGCTATAATAGCTGGTTCGACTTCACGCTCAATGGCGACGGCACGCAGGTAGGCCCGTTCTATGGATTTGTCAGTGATACAACGTTGAAATTCAGTATTGTAAATAACAATTATTCGGGATTCGATGATGAATTGATATATCAGGTATCAATTATAGACGCCATTACGGGCGTTGAACTGGCGCAGAATACGGGCAAACTGACCCTCGAAGCATTGACGCCTACTTCTATCAGTGTACTCAGATTGGCCGACGGACAAGTAGTAGGTTGTGATACGACCGAATTTGAAGTAACGACCATTGGTGGATGTATAGACTCCTTAGTGAGGACTTATATAACTATTAATCCGGGCGAGGCTGCCTACTTTGATTTGGAATATTTGGAAAGCGATCCGGATAAAGGAGCCGGATGGAGTTCGTTGAATTTCGCGAACGACACCGCAAGATTCCACCCGGATGGTCCCTATCGATTACCACTTACCCAGACGGGCTTACAGTTGCGGATTATCAACAAAAATACCTCTTTGGTAGAGCGGACAGTACAATATGGCATCTCGGTGATTGGGGAGAATCCTGTCGAAGAGTATGCGAAGCTCAACGGATGGTTTGTAGTACCCGTTAAGCCGGAAGCGCCGGCAAACGTAACCGTAGCGGCTTGTCTTAATGGTGCGCCCTCTACCTTGCCGACATCGCCCGACCCGGCGTATTTGGAATTGAGATGGTATGATGACCAGGGCGACTCGATTGCTCAACCGTCATTCTCGACGGCTGTGGCTACCTCAACAACTTACCAAATAGCATTGAGGAGCACAAGTTCTCCGTACTGCGAAAGCCCCAAAGCAACGGTTACTTTCACAGTATACGACGTGCCGACCATTGATGTTCGCGATACGACTATTTGTGCCGGCAGTAATGTGGACTTAGCGGGATTAATCTCGTCCGTCGGAGGTGCAGATACGGTGACTTACTGGACAACAGTAGTATCGGTAAGTATCTTGTCCGATTCGAAAATACAGGATATTCGCCAGAGTGTAACCTATACGGTACAGGCTGAAAAACGCCATCCGGATGTTCCCGGAGGTATGTGCACTGCTTCGGCTGATATACGTATTAACGTAAATCCGCTACCGGAAACGCCGATAGTCGCTACGCTGGAGGTTTGCCAGTATGCTACCGCGACGTTACCGACGCCACCGCAGCAATTGGGTTATGAATATGTGTGGTACGACGCTAACGCTTCGACGACCGTTACCCCCTCGTTGAACACGGATACTCCTGATACCGTTAACTATAAAGTATCCTATCGTAATATAGCTACCGGATGCGAAAGTGAGGTCTTAGGCGACTGGACTTTCATAGTCCATGCAAAACCAGTGTTACCGGTTCTGGTCTCCACACCGGATATTACTACTTCTATTTGTGCAGGCGATAGTGTCATAATCAGGGACACGGTAAATCGTACTGGTATGCCGTACTCATACTATTACCGTTGGTATAAAGACAGCGTGGAACTGTACACCGCACCGGAAAATAACTTTATCGTTGTGGGTGAATCGGGTGAATATACAGTTGTGGTTATTAGCGATAAGGGATGTAAATCCGATACGAGCCAACCTATCACGGTAATCGTGAGGCCGCTGCCAACAATCGCTGTAAACGGTTTGGGCAATGGTGATATACTATCTTGCGATTCGACCGACTTTTCCGTAACCACCACGGGCGGATGTGTCGCTGGCACGTATGTGAGAGTTGTTCTTACCTTAGAGGAACCGAGCGAGGCGAATTACTTCAAATTGAAATACGAAAACCTCGGATGGAGTGAGCTGGTTATTAATAATGGTATTGCTACATTCCTCCCGGATGGTCCCTATCCGTTACCGTTTGACACGGCGACGTTGAATATGCGGATTATCAATGAAAATTACTCAACGACAGACCGGACGATACGGTATACCTTAGAGGTCAAAGATACGTCGGATAATCTGCTGAGAAATACGGTTACTAGCGGCTGGTTTATCCTGCCTGTTAAACCGCCGGTACCGGCAGCGCCGTTGTATGACTTGACTGTGGCAGCTTGTGCCGGAGACCTAGCGCCTACGCCGGTATCGCACGACACGGTTCACTTGGAACTGAAGTGGTACGTGCCGGGCAGCCCGACAGCATTGGCCTATCCGCCTGTATTAAGGGAAAATGCGCCTACCACACTAACTTACGAAGTAGCGTTGAGGAGCAAGACCTATCCATACTGCGAAAGCGAAAGGGTGACGTTTACTTTCAAAGTACGCGAAGTGCCGACCATCGCCGTCCGCGATACGACTATTTGCTATGGCAATGATGTGGATTTATCTTCCTTGATATCATCTGTTACAGGCGCTACTGATACGACTTACTGGGAAACAGTAGTACCGGTAAGCCCCTTGTCTGGTTCGCTGGTAACGGATATTCGCCAAAGTGTAACCTATACGGTACAGGCTGAAATACGCTATACGGATATTCCGGCAGGTATGTGTACTGCTGCGGCTGATATACGTATTAATGTAAATCCGCTACCGGAAGCGCCGATATTTACTCCGGGGACAGCTTGCCAATATGGGCCTGCTCCGGCTTTACCGACACCTCTACAAGGTTATGAAATTGTGTGGTACAACGCTGACGCTTCGACAACCATTACGTTGACCTCATTGCGTACAGACACCGCCGCCGGTATCTATCATTATAAAGCAGGCTATCGTAACCTGACTACCGGTTGTGAAAGCAGCGCCTTGTCTGACTGGACATTCACGCTATATCCGAAACCGGCTACTCCTGTGTTGGATACATCCGGTGTTACCACTTTCTGCGAAGGCGGAAATGTAGTAATCAGTGATACGATAACACGCACCGGTACAACCTACCGCTGGTATAAAGACGGCGCTACTTTGAGTACTGTGCAGACAGCCAATGCGTACACTGCGTATGAATCGGGTGTCTATACATTGGTGGCTATCGGCACTGGCGGATGCGAATCCGACGTAAGCGCTCCCATCACGGTAACGGTGAATCTGATGCCGACTGTTCCGGTAGTAACACCGTCGCAACCGGTAACTATCTGCGAAGGAGAACAGGTAACGCTGACAGCTGTTTCGACAATTACCGACAATACCGCGATTACCTATAAATGGTATGCTAATAATGTTCTAATTACCGGTGCAACCGCCAGTATCTACACTACTCCGGCGTCGTTAACCGCTACTACCACGTATACGGTAGAGGCTATCAGTACGCAAGGTTGTACATCAACGCGAAGCGGCGATGTGGTAGTTACGGTTAATCTGAAACCGGTAGCGCCGACCATAGGTGGCGCGGCTTCGATAACCGTCTGTGCAGACGCTCTGCCAACCTTATCAATAACGACAACCACGCCTGCCGGTGCGACGATAGAGTGGTATAAAGATGCGGTAATAATACCGTTTGCTACGGCGACCTCGTATCAACCGACGGAAACGGGCGTTTACACGGTACGCTATGTAAGCGCGGAAGGATGCAGTTCGAATGCAAGTACTGCAATTACCCTAACCGTAAATCCGTTACCGCCGCAACCGGTTATTGTTCCGGGAGGTATCTTGCAAATTTGTGAAAATGGTACCGTAGTACTGAAAACGGTAGTAAGCGGTGGTTCCAATGTGGCAAGCTACGAATGGTATCTAAACGGTACTCCGATAGCGGGAGCTACAGGTCAAACTTACTTGGCTACGCAGGGTGGTTCTTATACGGTACGGGCAGTCAGTACTCCTGGATGTAAATCGTCGGCCAGCGAGGCAGTGGAGGTAGTCATTGTACTGAGGCCGGATGCCCCGATTATCTTCGGTGCGGCTAATAATGAGACTATCATTAATATCCGCAAGGACGAAAGTACGAGCATTATTATTGACAACTATTCGGCCACGTACTCATACCAGTGGTATCACAACGGGAATGAAATAGTGGGCGAAAGAGGCAGTTCTTTGGCCTTCAATCCGGTGAAAATTTATAATGCCGGTATTTATACCGTAAAAGCCTCATCGTTACCCGGTTGCGACGCTACTTCGAATCAAGTGGAACTGATCGTAATAAATACGATAGTTGTGCCCAATGTATTAACTCCGAATGAAGACGGTACAAATGATATATTGGTAATCAAAGGACTTGATGAGTACTTGTCCAATGAACTGACGATTGTCAACCGCTGGGGAAATCAGGTTTTCTATATGAAGAATTACGACAATAGCTTCACGGGCGACAAGTTACAAGATGGTGTTTACTTCTATAAACTGAAGTTAACTGACCATAATAAATTAACAACTGTGAAAACAGGGTATATAACATTAAAGAAAGATTAATACAAATAATTTAGGTTTCCGGGCAACCATTGCCCGGAAACTTTAAATGGTTTATAATAAAGTAATATTAAAACCTTTAATAAGATGAAAAAGATAATTTTATTAATTAGTGTGATGAGTGTGCTGGCAGGTTTATTTCCGGCAAAAGCACAGCAAATTCCTCAGTTTTCACAGTATATGTTCAATGGGTTGTATATCAATCCGGCGTACGCAGGATACAAAGAAAACATGTATGCCCATTTGATTTATCGAAATCAATGGGTGGGTATTAAAGGCGCGCCGACCACCACGATGTTGAGTATAGACGGTAAAATTGCCGGCGGCTCGAATTTGGGGTTGGTGTATGCCAATGATCAGATAGGACCATTTTCGACGCATAGCGCAATGCTGAGTTATGCCTTCCGGTTTAATACCAGCGAAAGTTCACGCTTAAGCTTCGGTTTAACAGGCGGAGCGCTGTATTATGGTATAGATAAAAGTAAAGTAGACGCTGACCGATTATTGGCTACGACGGAAAACGAGTGGCGACCGGGTGTGGATGTCGGGGTTTATTTCGATATGCCGCATTTTTATGCCGGCTTCTCGGTGATGAGCCTTGTGCCGAATAAGTCGGATATTAAATCGTCGTTACTGGTTATGCGTACCGATCCGGGTTATTACTTAACTCTGGGCGGGATGATTCCTTTGACACAGAGTTTGGCATTGATGCCATCGACGCTGTTAAAGACGGACTTTAAGAGTCCGATAACGTTTGATATCAATGCGATGTTGATGATTGTAAACCGTTTTTGGCTCGGTGCAAGCTATCGGACAGGGATTATTATACTGGAGAACCCTGATTTCAATAATACGGAACAATATGACGCTATTGCCTTGATAGCAGAAGCGTTTATTACGGAGCGCATCCGGTTGGGTGTTGCGTATGACTTTGATTTGAACCACCTGGCGAATAGCTACAATGGCACGTTTGAAGTGTCCTTAGGCTATTACCTCACAGGGGCCAAACGTAAATATAGTACTCCAAGATATTTTTAATTAGCAACCAATATGAACTTAAATTTAGTGAATATGAAAAAACTATTATTAGTAGCTGCTCTGTCGGCGTTTGTTTTGACGACCGGCGCACAAACGCAACAATATAGACTGACGCAGATAGAAACCGGCACCGACGGAGAGGACTGGGGCGCTATTCCGGGAGTTAACGGAGAGATTATCTTTGCGAATACCGGTTTTGTAAAAGCCAAGAATTATTCGGGCGAAGCAGTAACTCGTTTATTAGTGCTGGATGCTAATAAAAAATTACGGGAGCTTTTCCCCGACGATGAGTATCAAAAAAGTTATGTCGGCTCGCCTTTTTTGTCGAAAGGGGGCAACGAATTGTTTTATGCCGTGTCGGGCGATATTGCGCTAAAAATTAAAAAGGGGGTCTTCCTCAGCAGCGAGATGTACTATCCGTTGCAAATACAGTCGCGAACTAAAGGGAGCGACGGTAAATGGAGTGCTCCTGTAGATTTTCCATACAATAGCGACGCTTTCTCGTCGGGTGATCCATGGCTGGCTGAAGACGGATTCCTCTATTTTGCCTCGGATCGTCCGGGAGGACTCGGCGGCTTAGACCTCTGGAGAAGTAAACGGGTTGGCGATACATGGAGTGAACCGGAAAATTTAGGCTCGGAGATCAATTCGGATGCCGACGAGCGTTCGCCGCGGTTCGATAAACAGGGGAATTTCTACTACTCGTCGAATTATGTCTCGATGGGTGGCTTGGATGTGTTTAAAGTAGCGGTCGTAAACAGTCAATTTTCGACGCCGGTGCGTATATCGCCGTTCAATTCCAAAGGCGACGATTTTGCGGTTACGTTTATTAGCGAACGCACAGGTTATATTTCGTCGAATCGTTACGATGGCGCCGATCGCATTTATTATTTTGAAATTCCCGAATCGCCCGAGCGGAGGACATCCGTACGGGTACAGGATAAAGCAGGCACTCCGATTGAAGGGGCGTTGGTTACTTACTTGAACAACGAAGATGTAAAGACCGTAGCAACCAATGCTGCCGGAGAAGCGATTGCTTACCTGCCCGAAAAATTGTATGACTTAAATGTTAGCAAACCGGAATATATCCCATTAGAAGAAAAAGAAAAATTGCCTTCGGCATACAACGCTTCGGTGCTGATATTGGAAAAGATTGGCGCCCGTCCGATAGATGAGGAAAAAACGGCGGAAGGACCGCAACTCAACGTGTTGTTTGATTTGGCTAAGTACAATATCCGTCCCGATGCTGCTAAGGAAATCGACAAGTTAGTGGTTTACTTGCAGGATAATCCGACGTTGAATATTGAGATATCGGGACATACCGATTGCAGAGGTTCTTATTCGTATAATTTAAAGTTATCGCAAAATCGTGCTGATGCCGTGAAGGGCTACTTAGTTGGCAAGGGCATTAACACCGGACGTATTTCAACGAAAGGGTATGCCTATGCACGGTTGGTTAACAATTGTGTTTGTGCGCCAGGCGTAACGTGCACGGAAAAAGAACATGCACCTAATCGTTATGTTACTTACGTAGTGGTGAAATAAATTTTATTTGATGATTGCTAATCATTCAATTTAATTGTGAAGAAGAGCCGCCTGATGCAAGTTGGGTGGTTTTTCTTTTACGTTGGTATGGAAATAGGAGGTATGAAGTAAAAAAATTTGCACAGCGTAAAAAATATCATTACCTTTGCAGTCCCAAATAAAAACGCAACCGCTTACATCCGGTTTTAAACCGTGTAATGTTGCTTAAAAAGAATAAAAAATGGACTTATTAAAAATTGCCGAACAAGCATTTGCTATAACGTTAAAAGATCATCCTGTATTTAAAGCAGGGGATACGGTTACTGTTACTTACCGTATAAAGGAAGAAAGTAAGGAACGGTTGCAAAAATTTCGTGGAGTATGTATCCAACGGAAAGGCACTGGTACGACACAAACATTTACGGTGCGGAAGATTTCAAATGGGATAGGAGTAGAGCGTATTTTCCCGTTATGTTCGCCCTTTATTGAAAATATTGAACTAAATAAAGTCGGCAAAGTGCGCCGCGCGCGAATTTACTACTTGCGTAATCTTACAGGGAAGAAAGCGCGTATTAAAGAAAAAAGGGTTGCGCTGGTGGCAGAGGCAGCCAAGGCGGAATAAAAGAGTAGCAGTCAGGCCTTTTTCATGTTATTAAAGCCTGATAATAAGAGGCCCCGTAGCTCAACTGAAATAGAGTACCTGACTACGGATCAGGAGGTTACAGGTTTGAATCCTGTCGGGGTCACAAACACAATCATGAGTCGCTAATCATTAGCGGCTCATTTTTTTGCATTATTGTTATTATACTATCCCCAGCATCCGATACGCCGGAATGATTGTTCTGCCGCCTGTTTTTGGAGTTTGCAACTCGGCCAGTGATACACTCTGCCGAAACTCGCAAAGTTGTGGCAGTACTTTGGATGAGCGTATCGGACAGTTTATAGAAGAGATAGTTAAGCGTCTTTTTCCTCGCTCCATTCGACACATAACCCATCGTAAGCCGGTTGTACATTTGGCGGCAGGCTGGCCGTGAGTTTGGCGTGCGACTCAATCTGGTGTGAGAGGTGCGAAAGGTATAGCCGCTTCGGTTGCAGTTCATGGAATAATAGCAATGCTTCGGGCAAAGAAAAATGCGATAGGTGCGGTGTGCGCCGGATGACATTCAATACTAAAATATCCAGTCCGTGCAACTTTTCCTTTTCGTTATCGTCAATGCGACTGGCATCGGTGATGTAGGCTATGCGACCGATACGGAATCCAAGTACCGGCAATTTATGATGCCATACGCGGACAGGCGTGATTTCAATTCCGTTGACAGTAAACGGGAAGACGCCAATGGGACAGAGGTTAAATTCGGGTACGCCCGGATATTTCTCCTTTTCAAACGCATAGGCGTATTCCCGCTTGAGGGCCTTCTGTACACGTGTTTCGGCATAGACATCAACGGGTTTGCCACTGGTGTAGTTCAGTGCGCGGACATCGTCGAGGCCGCCGGTGTGGTCTTTATGTTCGTGGGAGAGCAGGATGCCGTCGAGGTGCGTAATTTGTGCGCGGAGCATTTGTTGGCGGAAGTCGGGACCGGCGTCTACCAGCAGGCGGGTATGGCGTCGTTCCTGCCTCACGTCGAATAAGACCGACGCCCGCAACCGTTTGTCCCGAGAATCGCCGGAGCGACATACTGCGCAGTCGCACGCAATAACCGGTATGCCCTGCGAAGTACCTGTGCCGAGGAACGTCAGGGTAACCGTAAAAGGGGGGCGCTGGTCATTCATTGTATAGTCCTCGTTTTATATGGCCGGTTTTCTTAAAAAACAACCACAGTAGCCCCAGTGTAACGCCGCCGCCGATGCAATACGACAGGGTCTGCGGAAGCGAAAAGCCTTCTTTGGCGATTAAGATATAGGTGTTGCAAACAGCCGTCATGAACAGGGCGGGGATGAGCGTGAGCCAATAATTTTTGCGTTTTTTGTACAGGTATACGGTTATCGCCCATAGCGTAAACACCGCCAGTGTTTGGTTGCTCCATGCAAAATACCGCCAGATGATGTCAAAATTTTTCTGGCCTAACAGTAGTAAAAAAAAGCATACGGTAAATAGTGGCGCAGATACTGCAACCCGGCGTTTGAGTTTTTTCTGCGAAAAATGGAGCATGTCGGCAATAATCAGACGCGCCGAACGGAAAGCGGTGTCGGCGGAGGTAATGGGCGCGGCAATGACGCCTAATAAAGCCAGTATTGCGCCGGCGGTACCCAACCAGTCGTGCGAAATGGTATCAACAACGACCGAGGCGCTATTATGGTGCATTTCCATAAAGTCCTGAAATCCACCAAGTCCATTAAAGAACGTCATGGCGGCAGCCGCCCATATTAAGGCGACAATGCCTTCGGCCACCATTGCACCAAAGAAGACTTTACGTCCGTCCTTTTCGTTTTTCAGACAGCGTGCCATCAGCGGCGATTGTGTGGCGTGGAAGCCGGAGATGGCGCCGCAAGCTACCGATATAAACAACATCGGAAATAGTGGTAGTTCGGCGGCGGCGGGATGCTGGTTGCCGAAATTCGTCCATGTCAATTCCGTCATATTGTTCGGATGAAGAAACATGGCCACTAAAATTCCTACGGCCATAAATAGTAACGCAAACCCGAAGAGGGGGTAAATACGTCCGATTATTTTGTCGATGGGAAACAGCGTAGCCGCCATGTAGTAGCAAAGGATGATGACAATCCACACAAGGTAGTCGATACCTCCGCCGGTGAGCTTGGTGAGCAAATCGGCAGGGCCGGATACAAAGACAACGCCTACGAGTATCATCAGAATTACGGTAAAAACACGCATCACTTGTTTGACAGATAGCCCCAACTGGTCGCCGATGATTTCAGGCAAGCTTTTGCCGTCGCTGCGCAGGGAAATCATTCCCGACAGGTAGTCGTGTACCGCTCCGCCGAAAACAGTGCCGAAGACGATCCACAGGAAGACCACCGGCCCATACATTGCGCCCATAATCGCGCCGAAAATAGGCCCCAAACCGGCAATATTGAGAAACTGAATCAAAAATATTTTCCTGTTCGACATTGGCACGTAATCAACGCCGTCGGACAGGGTATAGGCTGGCGTCCGGCGTTGGGAATCAGGCGCAAATATACGGTCGATGTACTTCCCGTATATCCCATACATGGCCACCATAAAAGTCAGGGCAACAATAAATGTAATCATGTGAATTTAAAATTTGATACGCAAAGATACGGTTTTTCGTTTTTTCAGGCGTCTCAAGTGTTAGAGGAGTTAATGGAGTAGAGCAGGGTGGGGGAGAGGTTGTGTGGCGCCTTAACGACGGGCGTATGCAGGGTGCAACGTAATACGTTACCCTCCGCAGGCGCGCGTTACGGTTTTTTCTTCCGTTCGGTTTTTTTATGCGCAGGCGCAATGCCGGTAGCGGATTCGACTTTTGACGAACGTTTATCTTTCACCCACACTTGCCGTTCAAAAATCTGGTCGAGTGAAATGATAGTTTCCGTTTTACTGACATTTGGAAGGTTCAGGATGGTGTTGAGCAAGACATCCATCAGGTGCTCGTGGTCGCGGCAGAATACTTTGAGGAGCAAGGCATAGTCGCCCGTTACAAAATGGCATTCGACCACCTCGGGAATCTTTTGTATAGCTTCTACCGTATCGGGGTAAAGGCGCGACTGCAAGAGATGCACCCCTACAAAAGCACAGACATCAAAGCCCAGTGCAGGCGGCTTGACAAGCAAACGCGCGCCGGTGATAATGCCGGCGTCTTCCATTTTTTTTACACGCTGGTGCACGGCAGCGCCCGAGATGCCACATTCACGGGCAATTTCGAGGTAAGCCATCCGGGCGTTTTTAATTAAAAAACTAAGGATTTTTTGATCAAGCGGGTCAATTTTGTAGCGATTACTCATAGTCGTGAAATTTGAAAACACAAATATACGAAATTATTGAAGATTCATGTATCGAATACAATGGTATTCGGGACAGAATCTTTTTTACCGGTTACGAAGGTAGAGCAATGCATCTGCCACCGGCAAGTCTGCCGGCGTTGTAATTTTTATATTTTCACGACTGCCTTCGGTCAGGGTTATATCATATCCGGCGGTCTGTACGACCGATGCGTCGTCGGTAAAAGCTGCCGTGTTGTCGGCGGTGCGTGCGTAGGCGTCCCGCAGCCGGTCGGCGCGAAAAACCTGCGGCGTTTGGACGGTCACTATGCCGTCGCGTGGTATATCGTAGCTGTCGTCGGCGGTTTGTTTACGGAGCGAATCGGTTACGGGTACGACCGGGACTGCGCTACCGTAGCGTGCCGCCGTAGCGAAACAGCGGGCAATGACGTCGACCGGCGTCAGGGGACGGACGCCGTCGTGTACTGCAATAAAGTCTGTGTCGGGTAGTCGGGACAAGGCATTACGTACCGACGCGGCACGGGAATCGCCGCCGGCTACTATGCGGTGCGGCGTCGCAAACCGGTATTCGTCGCACAGCCGCTGCCAGCGGTCGATATGCGCGGCAGGCAAGGCTACGACAATGAACAGCGTGGCGTCGTAACGTACGAATTGGGTGATTGTGTGCATCAGCAGTGGTCGTCCGGCCAGCGGCAGAAATTGCTTTGGAATGCTTGCGCCCATGCGTTGCCCGACGCCCCCGGCGACAATTATTACACTACGGGACGTATTGATTGGCGAACGGTTGGCGGCGGACGGTGTTTCTACTTCGCTCATGGGAGTACGGCTGGTTGATGTAGCGTCGGTTTATGGGGGTTTTAAAACGGGGATTCGGGTTCGGGTTCGGGAAACGGGTATACATTCGGCGGCAAGCCCGGCGCCGGGGGGATGCCGTCCACCGGGAGCGCGTTGTTAAAGGCATTGTTGTTGCCGATACCGCCGGCGATGTTTGCATTTCCTTTTTTCTTACGTTCTTTTTCTTTTTCGCCCTTTTTCCGGTTATCGTTCATCGACGACGAGTATATATTACGAGCGGTGGTGCTGACATTGGGCGGCGTGGCGGAGTCCTCAAAAGGCCAGTCGGTGAATTTCGCGTGCCGGTGTTCAAATTTCAGCCGTACATCGCCGGTAGCTCCGTTGCGGTGTTTTGCAATGATGATGACGGCAAGTCCTTCGGTGTTGTCCCCATATTCATCGTCGGACAAGCCGTAATATTCGGGACGGTGAATGAACAGCACCAGGTCGGCGTCCTGTTCGATAGCGCCGGATTCGCGCAGGTCGTTCAGCTGTGGACGTTTTTTGCTGCGTTCGCGCGCTTCGACCGATCGGTTCAACTGCGACAAGGCTACAATCGGGACATTTAAGTCCTTCGCAATAGCTTTCAGCGAACGGGAAATGGCCGATACTTCCTGCTCGCGGATGCCTTTTTGCAGTTCGGGCGGGCCGGTCATTAATTGAAGATAGTCGATAAAAATCATTTGTACTTTATGTGCCGCTACCAGTTTACGCGCTTTGGATCGAAATTCGTAAATCGACAGCGCCGGCGTATCGTCGATGTATAACGGGGCTTCCCGCAGCTTGTGCAATCCGGCTTCCAGTTGCTGCCATTCGTAAGCCTCCATTTTGACGCCTCCACGTATCTTCTCCGAAGCAATGTCTGCTTCGCTGGTCATTAGACGTTTTACCAATTGCTCCGACGACATCTCGAGCGAAAAGAACGCTACCGGAATATTATGGTCGACCGTGATATTGCGTGCCATCGAAAGCACGAATGCCGTTTTTCCCATCGAGGGACGCGCGGCGACTATGATTAAATCGGACGGCTGCCAGCCCTGCGTGATCCGGTCGAGTTTTGTGAAGCCCGACGGGATGCCGATAAATCCCTCTTCTTTGGCCTGCACCTCTTCCAGCGCTTTGATTGTGCGTTCGATGATGGCGCTGACATGTTCCGTTTCGCGGTGAATGTTCTCGTCGGCTATTTCAAATATTTTCTGCTGCGCTTCGTCGAGCAACGTCGTTACATTGATGTCCTCTTCAAACGCGTCGCGCTGGATTTCGGACGATGCCGTGATTAATTGCCGTTGAATGTATTTTTCCGACAATAATTTTGCATGATATTCCACATGCGCCGCCGAGCCGACCGTCATCGTCAATTGTGACAGGTAATGCGGACCGCCGATCACATCCAAATCGCCTTTCCTCTTCAATTCCTGCGCGACCGTCAGCATGTCAACCGGCTCGTGCCGTTGGGACAAGGTCTGGATGGCTGCAAATATCTTTTCATGATGTTCATTGTGGAACGTTTTAGGGGTAAGTAGATTCTGTACCTCGTCGATGGCGTCTCTTTCGAGCATCAAAGCGCCGAGCACGGCTTTCTCCAAATCCGGCGCATGAGGCGGCATTTTGCCTGCTTCAAGGGCAATAGACTCAATTGTTCGTTTGGTTAAAGGGGGTTTGGTGGTTTTCGCCATAGCTGTAAAGTGAATTAAATTTTCTTGCAAAGGTACATATTTAATCGCATCTTCCGTGCGGCGGCAGATAGTTTTTTATACTATCTTTGCAGAAAAAAAGCAAATGACAACAATGCCTCTTATTCTTGTTACCGGCGGCGCCGGCTATATCGGGTCACATACGGTAACGGTCTTACAACAGGCCGGTTTTGAAACCATTATTGTGGATGATTTATCTAATTCGACCGTCGATGTCCTCGACGGCATCGCCCGTATTACCGGCGTCCGGCCGCATTTCGAGCAAGTCGACTGCTGTAATGAACCGGCGTTGGCCGATGTGTTCGACCGCTATCCGGCGATTGCAGCTGTGATTCATTTTGCCGCCTCCAAATCGGTCGGCGAGAGTGTCGGCCAACCGCTGAAGTATTATTATAACAACCTGCAATCGCTGATTCATGTACTTGATGAAATGATGCACCGCGGTATTGCGCATTTCGTCTTCTCGTCGTCGTGCACCATCTACGGGCAGCCTGATAAGCTGCCGGTGGCCGAAGACGAACCGGTGAAGCCGGCTATGTCGCCCTACGGTAATACGAAACAAATAGGCGAGGAAATTATCCGCGATGTGGCCGCATCGGGCAGCGCGTTGCAAAGCATCCTGCTGCGTTATTTTAATCCGATAGGCGCGCATCCGTCGGCGGAAATAGGCGAGTTGCCGGTGGGCGTGCCGCAAAATTTAGTGCCGTTCATCACCCAAACGGCAGCCGGCGTCCGCAAAGAATTAAATGTGTTCGGCAACGATTATAATACGCCCGACGGCAGTTGCATCCGCGATTATATCAATGTAGTTGATTTGGCGCGCGCCCATGTAAAGGCGGTGAATTACCTGCTTGAGGGGAAAAATACGCAGCCTGTCGAAGCCTTTAATATCGGTACGGGACGCGGGCTTTCGGTGCTCGAGCTCATCCGCTTATTCCAGCAGGCGACCGGCGTTGTCCTGCCTTATAAAATCGTCGGACGACGTGCCGGCGACATCGAACAGGTATGGGCAAACCCGCAAAAAGCAAACAATGTCTTAGGTTGGCAAGCCACCGAGACAATCGAAGACACCTTGCGCTCCGCGTGGAACTGGGAATTAAAAATTAGGAATTAAGAATCCGCCATTGCCTGCGACGGGTGCAGGCTTAAAGGGTACAGGGTAGTTATGCGTTGCCTTGTACCCTTTTTAATTTGCTGTAAAGCGTGCCGGCAGGGGCAACGCGCTTCACGCACGTCGGGGGCAGTTTGCAGTTCTTAAAAAAAGTACTACCTTTGCAACTGCATTGGTTCCCGTAGCCGTTTAAACCGTCGGCGAGGGATTAAAAGGGAATGCCGTGAGAGTCGGCAACAGTTCCCGCTGCTGTGAGTTCCAGCCCTGTGAGGGGCACCCCGTTTTAACATTCTTTAAGCCACTATTTGCTTTGTCGGATGGGAAGGCCGTTAGAATTGGAATAAGCCAGAAGACCTGCCCGTGCGGATTGAACGATTTTGCAGCCTACGGCGAATGGGCAGGAATCACCTACAAAGGGCGTCTTTCATTACTCATCCTCTGTCGAACTGTAAAATCATGGTATGAATTTAATAAAGCAAACATGCGTAGATATTGGTTCGCATATTATTTACTGGTATGGATACCGACGGCTGGGGCGCAGCCGTTGCAGGATAGCCTTGCGCACATCGGGAGGCCGGTCGATAGCCTGCGTGTTCTTCATGAAGTGGTGGTGGTTGGACAGCAAACGCCCGCTGAAATTATTCCCGTGCAAACAATGTCGGGGGAAGCGTTGCAGCGGCTCTCCGCCCACTCCGTAGCCGATGCGCTCCGGTA
>JAITKF010000020.1 GCA_031278545.1 Prevotellaceae bacterium | reverse complement strand
AAAAACAAAAAAGAAAATCGAACAAAAAATAGCCGGTAAAAAGGAGTTTGTGAAAATGACAAATTATTTCTGGTTCGACAAAATCACCCGTCAAAAAGATGGCAATGACTATTAAACAGGATACGATTACAGCGCTGTCGGCATTCGATTTGCCTGTCTTTGCGGGATAATCGTTCGATTTTTCGCCCGAAGCAGAGTTTCGGATACTTCGGACTGTCATTTTGTCAGTAAAAGCGAGGATTTAGGTTCTCGGAACGAGAATTTTGTCAGTAAAAGTGAGGAATTAGGTTCTCGGAGTGAGGATTTAGGAGCTTGGAGCGCGACAAAGAAAAATCCCCTTCCATGTAACCGTTCAATATTCGGAGGGGATTTTCATCTTTTCCGCTACTCATCCTTTTTTTCGTTTTATGGACGGGAATCGGGCTTTCAGGTCGTTGTACACTTCCTTTGTGCCGAGGATATCCTGTTTGGCGGCGGCTTTGGCGGCGTTGTAGAACACAAGCGCCGACCGATGGGCTTCGCTGCACAGCAACTCCACCCTCTTTCCAAAAGAGAGATATATTTACAACAACCCGCAAGGAGACGGCTTGGGCACATTCGGCTGCACCCATTCACCACGTAGCCCGCATGTGATTCCTAATGCCTGATTCTCGCCGTCGGCGTTACATCCGGCGCTGTGCGTTTACCGGCGAGGAAAAGATAATAGCCGGTGATAGCTATCATAGCGGCATTGTCGGTCGTAAAACGCAACTCGGGCAGATAAACCTGCCACCGGCGCATTTTACCTTCGTCGAGCAGGCGCTGACGCAGTCCCGAATTGGCCGACACGCCGCCGGCGACGGCAATCTCCCGAATACCGGTCTGGGCAGCGGCTTTGACGAGATTATGCATCAGTATTTCGATAATCGTATGCTGTAACGAAGCGCACAGGTCGTGCCGATGTTCTTCGATAAACGCCGGATTGTCGGCCATCCGGTCGCGCAGGAAATAGAGGAACGACGTTTTCAATCCGCTGAAACTGTAATCCAGCCCGCCGGCCTGCGGACGCGCAAACCGGAATGCCTGCGGGTTGCCCTGCGTCGCCAGCCGGTCGATGATGGGGCCGCCGGGATAAGGCAATCCCATCACCTTAGCGCATTTATCAAAAGCCTCGCCCGCCGCATCGTCAATCGTCTCTCCGATAACGTCGAAATGCAGGAAACTGTTCACCACAATCAGTTGCGAATGCCCGCCCGACACCAGCAAGCACAAAAAAGGAAACGACGGATGCGGCAACCGCTTTTCGGGAACATCAATAAAATGCGACAGCACATGCCCCTGCAGATGATTCACTGCTACCAGCGGCGCGCCTGTAGCCAGCGAAAACCCCTTGGCAAACGACGTGCCCACCAGCAACGAACCCATCAGCCCCGGCCCGCTTGTAAAAGCAACCGCATCCACCTCGCCGGGACGCACCCCTGCCACAGTCAACGCGCCATGCGTAACGGGAATGATATGTTGCTGATGCGCCCGCGAAGCCAATTCGGGAATGACGCCCCCGTACTGCCGATGCACCTCCTGACCGGCCAGCACATTCGACAGCAACACGCCGTCGCGGACAACCGCCGCCGACGTATCGTCGCACGAACTTTCGATACCTAAAATAACCATTTGCCTATTTGTAAAAAATACACGAACTTTGTGTGCAAATGTACAAAAAACGAACAAACAATGAAACAAATCATCTCCTCTACCCATGCGCCGAAAGCTGTCGGGCCATACAGCCAAGCCATAGAAATCAACGGAACGCTCTACATCTCCGGCCAGTTGCCAATTGACCCGGCGACCGGCGCATTCGTCGAAGGCGGCGCGGCCGAACAAACGGCGCAATGCCTTAAAAATATCGGCGCCATCCTCCGCCAAGCCGGTTATGACTACCATGACGTCGTAAAATCAACCGTACTCATGGCCGACATGAACGACTTTGCCGTAATGAACAGCGTCTATGCCCGCTTCTATAACGCCCCGTTTCCGGCACGCGTAGCCTATCAGGTCGCCCGGCTGCCGATGGGTGCACTGATTGAAATAGAAACCATCGCCGCCAAATAAGTATGAAGTTAATCGAATGTGTCCCCAATTTCAGCGAGGGACGAAACATGACAATCATCAAACAAATCACCGACGTGATAGAAGACGTCGACGGCGTACGCCTGCTGGACGTCGACCCGGGCAAGGCGACCAATCGCACGGTCGTAACCTTCGTCGGCGAACCGGAGGCAGTATGCGAAGCAGCGTTCCGGGCCGTTAAGAAGGCATCGGAACTCATTGACATGAGCCGGCATCACGGCGAACACCCGCGCTTCGGCGCCACCGATGTACTGCCGCTCATTCCCATTGCGGGAGTTACGATGGACGAAACCGTCGCCTGCGCACGGCAACTGGGACAGCGTATCGGACAGACGCTACAAATACCCGTCTATACCTACGAACATGCGGCATTCGACGAACGTCGCCGTAACCTTGCCTACTGTCGCGCCGGTGAATACGAAGGCTTAAAAGACAAACTGGCGACGCCGGAAGGAAAGCCCGACTTCGGCCCGGCCGTATTCCACCCCAGAACTGGCGCCATAGCCGTAGGCGCACGACATTTCCTGATTGCCTACAACGTCAACCTCAATACCACTTCGACCCGCCGCGCCAATGCCGTAGCATTCGACGTACGCGAAAAAGGCCGGCCCATACGCGAAGGAAACCCCTACACAGGCAGGAAAAAGACCGATACCGCAGGCCGCGAAATATGGCAGCCGGGACTATTGAAAGCCGTAAAAGGAATCGGATGGTACATCGAAGAATACGGCATCGCACAAGTCTCAATGAACCTGACCGACCTCGCCGTGACGCCTCTACACATCGCCTTCGAGACCGTATGCGAGCGCGCGCAAGCGCGCGGATTACGCGTAACGGGCTCGGAACTCGTCGGATTACTCCCCCTGCAAGCCATGCTTGATGCCGGTCGTTATTTCCTGACCAAACAACGCCGTTCCACAGGCATACCAGACGAGGAAATCATCAAAATCGCCATACGCACGATGGGACTAAACGAACTGTCGCCCTTCGACCCGAAAAAGAAAATCATCGAATACGTGATGGCCGGCGACCCCTCGCCCAAACTCACCGATAAGACGCTGACCGGCTTTGCCAACGAAACGGCCGGCGAAAGCCCAGCCCCCGGCGGCGGCTCGGTAGCCGCATACATAGGAGCCTTAGGCGTCGCGCTAGGCGGCATGGTTGCCAACCTGTCGGCACACAAACCCGGCTGGGACGAACACTGGAAAACCTTCTCCGACGTCGCCGAAAAAGCCAAAGACTACATGAACCGTCTACTATCCCTTGTCGACGAAGACACGCGCGCCTTCCGGCGAATAATAGACGCCTTCGCACTCCCCAAAAATACCGCCGCCGAAAAAAACGCGCGAAAACAAGCCATACAAACCGCCACACGCTATGCAACCGAAGTCCCCTTCCAAGTGATGTCCTTATGTTGCGACTGCCTCCAAATAATTAAAACAATGGCCGAAACAGGCAACCCCAACTCAGCCAGCGATGCAGGTGTAGGAGCATTAGCAGCGCGTGCCGGCGTACGAGGCGCATGGCTCAACGTAAAAATTAACGCCCGCGCCTTAGAAGATAGAACATTCACCGAAAAAATCATACACGAAGGCGAAACAATCATCGCACAAGCAGAACAATTAGAACAAGAAATACTGACCACCGTCGAACAAACCATTAACCACTAACCATCATGGCAAAGAAACTACGAGATGTCATCACCGATTACCAGCGAATCATTGCCGACCTACAAAAAAAAATCTATAAACCCGTCTATTTACTAATGGGCGAAGAACCATACTACATCGACCGGCTCAGCCAATACATCGCCGAACACGTATTAAACGAAACCGAACGCAGCTTTAACCAACAAATCCTATACGGCAAAGACATCACCACACCACAATTGATAGACATAGCGCGACGATTTCCGATGATGTCCAACCAGCAAGTAGTAATTGTCCGCGAAGCGCAAGACCTAAAAAAAATAGAACTACTCGAAACCTACCTCCGCCGCCCCCCCGCATCGACCATCCTCGTACTATGCCACAAAAGCAAACCGGTTGACCGGCGCACGTCCTTCTATAAACTGGCGCTCACCGGTGGCGAAGTATTCGAATCAACCAAACCCTACGACAACGAAGTACAAAACTGGATAACCACTTACCTCAAAGAAAAAGGATGCACCATCAACCCGAAAGCCAACGCAATGCTGGTAGAATTTATCGGCGTCGACCTCACCAAAATCACACGGGAAATAGACAAACTATTTACCCTGCTTCCCGAAAACAACAAACACATTACCGCCGAACACATCGAACAAAACATCGGCATCAGCAAAGACTACAACACCTTTGAACTAAACACCGCAATCGCCGCCTGCGACACACTAAAAGCAAACCGCATCCTCAACCACTTCGCCCAAAACCCCAACGGATACCCGATACTCCTCACCATCACCGCCCTCTTTATGGAATTTTCGCGCATCCTGAAACTACACTTCCTACAACGCCGACGCACCGGCGCCCTCTCCGACCGCGAAGCAGCCGCAGAATTAGGCATCAACCCCTTCTTCCTCGAAAACTACAAAACAGCAGCAAAAAGATACTCCCTCACAAAAACACTCGAAATAATATCCCTACTACGCGAATACGACATGCGCAGCAAAGGACTCCGCAACGGCGCCGCCACCCACGGCGACCTGCTGCGCGAACTAGTATACAAAATTATGCACTAACAAACACAAAAAATAAACAATAAACCCCCGCCCCCCCAATCGCCACTACCCGCTACTCAATATGCAACGCAAAAATAAAAATCTGAGAATTGAGCCGGTCGATAGCCATATGATAACCCTCATAACCATCCACAACACCACGACCTAAACCATTTAGAAAACCACCGGAATACTTAAACTCAATCGATAACTTAAAATAATAAAAGTACACATCTAACCCGAAACCAGCCTCATAAAAAGGCTCAAAAATAGCCGACGAAATATACGTCCCCTTCTGCTCACGAGTCTTCCAATTCATATTAAAACGAGAATTAACACCAGCCACCATATAAGGACGATAATTACTCACCCGTTTAGCCGAATACTTCAATAACACCGGCGCCTCCGCATAATTCGACTCAATATGCATAGAATGCAACAACGAACCATCGGCACGATAAAAATTCAAACTTCGCACACCAAAACAAATACCAGGCATCGCCCGCAAATTCAGATAGTGCGACAAACGATAATTAACAATACCATTAATCGTAAACCCGGGAATAACATCAACCACATCGGCGCGCAACACCTCGGGCGCCTCACCGGGAAGCTGTACAAGCAAATTGGAATTAACTGCCGTATAATCAAAAACATTCAACCCCATCGAAAACCCGAACCGCCACCGCCGGACATAATCATAATGCAACAAATACAACGGCGCAGAATGTTGGATCTGCGCCACCGCCGGCCACACAAAAACGCCAGCAAACAACCACCACAATAAAAACTTTCTTTTCATTACCAAAAAATAACTTACAGGAAACAGCATAGATTAGATACTCCAATAACCATTTCGTTTACAAAAGTACATTTTTATCTGTAGTATATCAAAAAAAATAGTACCTTTGCACATCCAAACAATAATATGTTATGAACAAAATAGTATACCTCCTCCTCATACTGCCGGCCATGACCGTACAGACCGGCTTTGTGCAAACAACACCCGCCGCCCCTGCGCCCGCGGCGCCCGCTACGGCGCCCGTAAAATGGTATTCGATAGACGAAGTCTTAGAACTAGCCTCCAAAAACCCCAAGAAAATATTTATCGACGTATACACCGACTGGTGCGGATGGTGTAAAGTAATGGACCGGAACACATTCACCGACCCAAGAGTAGCAGCCTACCTCACCGCCCACTTCTATCCGGTAAAATTTAACGCCGAACAAAAAACACCCGTTACATTTGGCGACAAGACATTTAATTTCGTATCAGAATACCGTGCGAACGAATTAGCGGTCGCCCTACTACAAGGTCGGATGAGCTACCCGACGACCGTCTACATGAACGCCAACGGGCAACTCCTCTCCGTCGTACCGGGCTACCAGCAAGCCGACGGCATCTTGCAAATCCTCGTATTCTTTGCCGAAGACTATTACACGAAACTCTCGTGGGAAGACTTTTCCAAAGACATCTGGCCGGCACGACAGAAACAACTGTAATGAACGACACGTAACACGCGATGAAACGACGAAAACAGATACGCTAACACGTAATCCCCCTGTGGGACGGCACACTATTAACCGCATGCTTTAGCCTGCGGCAAACACTCAACGACGGAAACGCGGATGGAGTCACCACTCCACCCGCGTTTCTTTTTATCTAAAAACGTAAAACGAGACACAAGCGCTTCACAACTTCCCCTGCTTTTGCGTGAGAATAGGATGAGAAAAAAATGAACGGTGAACAGGAGGCAGGTTGCGGCTATTTCCGCTACATGGAAAGTACACTCCTATATCTGTAGGACGATTCATCCTACGTCCATAGGGGGATACTTTCCCATCTCTTCCACAGCAGGCGCTGTAAGGGAGAAGTCGCAGACGAGGATTCGGCGTTCATTCGGGAGTACTCCTGTTTTGGAGTAGCGTGTAATGCTTTGCAGGGGTAGTCGCCGGAGGGTGCAGCGGAGATATGCGGCATGATCGTCTGCGGGGCTGTTCGTTAAAAAAGGATGGTCGCGGCTACAAGTATCATGCCATGTAAGAATGACACTTTTAGCGTAGCGTTTAGAGGTGTAATTGAATGCCGTTCTTCTTATCTCATGGCTTGCTAAGCGATGTGTCTAAGTGCAGGGTTTTGGCCGTGTGCCTGTTTTATGCCTAATTTGTAGTTCCAGCCGGCGTTCCCATACGAAGAGCATCGCGATGAGCCAGCGGGGGAGTAGTAACCACCAGAATAGCCCGCCGAAGGAGACGAAGAGTAGCAGGTCTTCGATGTTGCTGTGCGCGACGCCGATGTGGTGGTTGAGCAGGTCGACGTCGCGGGCGTTGACTTTTCCTGCTTCGGTTTCTTCGATCATTACCGCCGCGCCGTAGGCTAATCCGAGTACGTTGGCGACAATCCAGAGGAATGATGTGCGCGCCGGTAGGCCGAAGATTTTTAATAGCGGTCGCAGGAATTTCGATAGTAGCCGGATGATGCCGAATTCGGCTAGTAGTCGTTGTAGAAACGATAGTCCGACGATGAGTGTTAGCATGCGTAGGATTAGCCATCCGGTCGATAGCAGCCATTCTGATGCAAGGGTTTGTAGCGGTAGTGTGGCTGGAGTTGTTGCCGGCGCGGTGGGGATGTTTTCGGCCGGCATCAGCCAGTGGAGTAGGAGGCCGCCGATTAGTGCGCCGGCGGTGCGTGTGATGACCATGCGTATGACGGGGGATCCGGTTTTTCGTTGTACCGCCGTTTCGATGAGCATGTTGTGTGCACAGAGTATCATGATTCCTAAGATGGTCAGTTCACGTATGGTTAGTGATAGTGTGCCGATGGTGGCTAATGCTCCGTAGATGTTTACGAAGTAGCCGGTGAGGAAGATTAGTGATGCTTCTCCTGGTAGTCCGATTAGCTGGAATAGGGGGGAGAGGTATTCTGATGTCCATGCGATGATGCCGAGGTAGCGTAGTGTCTCTACGCCTAAGGAGACGAGTATTGTCAGGCGGATCATCCACCATGCGATTTTTAGGGCTTTGGGGAGGGATGTGTGGAATGCGTGGCCGATGCGGTGGAGGGTGTGTTTCACGGGGGGATGGGTGTGTGTGGGGGTTATTGTTTGTCGCCGCGTAAGTATGCGGCGAGGGTGGTTATTTGTCGGGCTTCTTTTACGTCGTGGACGCGTAGGATGGTTGCGCCTTGGAGGATGGCTTGTAAGTGGAGCGCCGAGGTGGCGCATAGGACGTCGGCAGGTTGGCTGTGGAGTGGTTCCCAGAGCATTTTTTTTCGGGAGATGCCGATTAGTAGGGGGGCGTTGAGGGTGGTGAGTTCGTGTAGCCGCCGCAGGAGTGTGTAGTTTTGTGTGGTTGTTTTGGCGAAGCCGAAGCCGGGGTCGATGATGACGGTGTGGATGCCGGCGTTGTGTAGTGTGGTGAGTTTGTGTTGCAGGTAGTTTTTTATGTCGTGGACGACGTCGGTGTAGTGTGTCAGGTGTGTCATGGTTTGTGGGGTTCCGCGTTTGTGCATGGCGATGTAGGGGAGTTGTAGTTGGGCTACGGTGGGGATCATTTCTTGGTCGTCGTCGCCGGCGGAGATGTCGTTGACGGTGAATGTGCCGTATTTGTTGTATAGTCGTCGGACGATGCGGGCGCGGAAGGTGTCGATGGATATGGGTAGGTGGGGGGCGTGTGTGCGGATGATGTGCATGGCGGTGTCGAGTCGTTGCCATTCTTCGTTTTCTGTGGCTGTGGTGGAGTCGGGGCGTGTGGAGCAGCCGCCGATGTCGAGCCAGTCGACGTGGTCGGCGAGCATTTGTTCGATGCGTGTGGTGAGTTCTCGTTCTGATTGGCATCGGCTGGGGGGGTAGAATGAGTCGGGTGTGGTGTTGATGATGCCCATGATGAGGGGTGTCGGGAAGTGTTTTTTGTTGTTCATTGTTCGTTTTTTGTGATCCATTGTAGGTGGTTGTTGTCGGTGTGGCGGATTCTGTTGTTATCGATAAGCCAGCGTAGGACGTTGATGATGGTGTCGGGGTCTCCGGCAATGGTTTGCAGGCATTCGTCAATGGTGGGGGTGTTTTCGCGGATGAGTTTTTTTAGTTGGTCGATTAGTTGGTCAAGTTCGTATTTGCTTAGTTCAAGTTTGTTGCGTTTTCGACAGACGTCGCAGCGTCCGCAGCGGTGTGTATGGGTTTCGCCGAAGTAGGCAAGTAGTTGTTGGTTGCGGCATTTGGCGGTTGATTCGGCGTAGTGGAGCATAGCGTTCATGCGTTGTTGGTAGCGTTCTTTGAGCATTCCGTATCGTTGTAGGGAGAGGTTGATGTTTTTTTTGTCGAGTCGTTCTTCGTTGAATAGTATGAGTGGGGTGTTTTTTTTGGGGATGTATCCGATGACTTGCATTCGGGATAGTTTTAGTAGATGTTCGTTTAGGGTATTGGTGTCGATGTGTAGGTGGTGCGCTAGTGTGGTTTCGTCAATGGGTGTGTATTCGTGGAATAGTCCGGTGTAGGTGCGTAGGAGTAGTTTGATGAGGCTGTCGAGTTGTTCGTTTTCGACTTGTATTTTGTAGAGTTCGTTGCGGGTTAGCAGGATCATGATGCGTGTTGGGTGGAGGTGTTCGTTGATGATTTCGAGGTAGCCTTCTCGTTGGAGGTGTTGTATGGAGTTGTGAGCGGTGGTGGAGTAGAGGTTTTGGTGTGTGGCAAAGCGGGCGAGGTTGAAGTCGTGTGTGCTTCCTTTTCCTCCGCCGTATGGGATGTTGTAGAAGGTGTATAGTTTTTGGTATATTTCTTTGATGGTTTCTGGTGGGGGGAAGGAGGAGGTGAGTCGTGCGGTCATTCCGGTTCTGTCGTTGTCGTCGTGGAGTAGTACGGCGTAGGCTGTTTTTTCGTCTCGTCCTGCGCGTCCGGCTTCTTGGAAGTAGGCTTCGATGCTGTCGGGTAGTTCTGTGTGGACGACGAAGCGTACGTCGGGTTTGTCGATTCCCATTCCGAATGCGTTGGTGCATACGATGACCCGGGTGAGGTTCTGCATCCATTCGTTTTGCCGGAGGTTGCGGCTGTGGGGGTTGAGGCCGGCGTGGTAGAAGTCGGCTTTAATGCCTTTTTTGTTGAGGAGTTCGGCTATTTCTTGTGCGTTTCGTCGGCTGCGGACGTAGATAATGCCTGTGCCGGGTACGTTTTGGCATATTTTCAGTAGTTGTTCTTCTTTGTTGTTTGTTTTGCGTACGACGTAGATGAGGTTTTTTCGTTCAAAGCTTTTTTGCATCAGGTTTGTTTTGCGGAAGCGTAGTTTTTCCATGATGTCGGTGGCTACTTTTGGGGTGGCGGTGGCGGTGATGGCTAGTATGGGTATGTCGGGCAGCCATTCTCGTATGGTTGCTATTTCGAGGTATGATGGTCTGAAGTCGTATCCCCACTGGGAGATGCAGTGTGCTTCGTCAACGGCCAGCAGGATTACTTTCAGTTTTTGTACCCGTATTCGGAATAGTTCGGTTTTTAAGCGTTCGGGTGAGATGTAAAGGAATTTGTAGTTGCCGTAGGTGGCATTGTCGAAGGCGATGTCGATTTCGTGCGGTGTCATGCCAGAATAAATGGCGAGGGCTTTAATGTCGCGTTTTTTCAGGTTTTCGACTTGGTCTTTCATTAGTGCAATGAGGGGTGTTATGACAATGCATAGTCCGTCTTTCGCCATCGTGGGTACTTGGAATGTGATGGATTTGCCGCCGCCGGTGGGCATCAGCGCCAGGACGTCGTTTCCTTCGTATACTTGTCGGATAATGTCTTCCTGTAAGTCGCGGAATGTGGTGTATCCCCAGTATTGTTGTAGTATTTTACGAAAGTTGACCATTGGCGCCTGATTCGTTTTTGATGATTCGTACTTTGGCGTATTGTAGTAACAGGGTTCTGCGTCCGGCGTTTTCGAAGTCGACGGTGGCTTTGGCGTGTGGCATGAGGCCTTCGATGTTTATGATAATGCCTGTGCCGAAGCGGTCGTGTTCGATGGTCATTCCTTTCGATAGGGTGTCCGGCCGGTCAGGGGTGAAGTATCGGTGGCCGGTTTGTGGGAATGGTTTTGCGGCGGTTGTTCCGGTATTTCCGACAGGGCTGCGGCCGGATGGCGGGGAGTGGCGGCGGTTATATTTGCCGGTATTTTGTGGTTCGTCGTCGTCCGTCAGGATGGGTCGTTCAAGGTAGGTTGGGGCGATTTCCTGTAGGAAGCGGCTGGGCGTACAGGCGTTTATTTTCCCGTAGCGGTATCGTGTGGCGGCGAATGATACGGTAGCTTTGTTTTTGGCGCGGGTGATGGCGACGTAGAATAGCCGGCGTTCCTCTTCGATTTCTTCTTCGCCTCGCGAATATTCGCCGGGGAATAGCCCTTCTTCCATGCCGGCAATGTAGACATGTGAGAACTCCAGTCCTTTGGCCGAGTGGATGGTCATGAGGCGTACTTTGTTTCGGTCTTCTTTTTTTTCGGTGTCCATGTCGGTCAACAGGGCTACGTTTTCGAGATATGCGCGGATGGTTACCGGATGGTTTTCGTTGCCGGGAAGGGTGTTTTCGGGGTTATTGCAAAATTCGAGGATGCTGTTCAGCAGTTCGTCGACGTTTTCGAGGCGGGCTGTGGCTTCTATTGTGCCTTCGTTTTTCAATTCGGTGATATAGCCTGAATGGGATGCTGTTTCATTGGCCAGTTCGTAGGCATTTAGCGTCGGTTGCAGGGACGACAGCTCGGCAATCATCGTGCAAAAAGATTGTAGTTTTCCGGCGATGTTGGCGCGTATCCCGATGTCGGCGGGCGAGAGTGATTGCAAGGTTTCGTAGAGGCTTTTCCCTTGCCTGTCGGCGGCGTCCTGCAAGTGTTCGACGGATGTGTCGCCGATGCCGCGCGCAGGTGTTTGTACGGCGCGTTTAAAGGCTTCGTCGTCGTGTGGGTTGACGATGAGGCGCAGGTAGGCCAGCATGTCTTTCACTTCGGCGCGCTGGTAGAACGATAGCCCGCCGTATACCCGATAGGGAATGTTCTTCTTGCGAAAGGCCTCTTCGAGTGTGCGCGATTGGGCGTTGGTGCGGTAGAGTACGGCAAATTCGCTGTAGGGGGTGTGATGATTGTGCACCGTTGCGGCTACGGACGAGGCAATCAGAAAGCTTTCCTCCTGATCGGTGAATGCACTGATGACGCCTATTTTTTCGCCTGTTGCGCCGCTCGAGAAACATGTTTTCTTCAGTTGCCGGTGGTTTTTCCCTATCAGGTCGTTGGCGGCATTGACAATAGTCTGTGTTGAGCGGTAATTTTCTTCCAGCCGGTATTCGCGGTAATCGGGATAGTCGTTGCGGAAGTTCAGGATGTTTTCGATTCTCGCTCCGCGGAACGAATAAATGCTTTGCGCATCGTCACCCACGACGCACAGGTTGCGCATGGTCTGCGACAGTCGTTTGATAATAATATATTGTGCGTAATTCGTGTCCTGATACTCGTCGACCAGAATATAGCGGAACTGGTTGCAGTAATGCGCCAGCACGTCGGGGAAATCGCGGAAGAGGACGTTGGTGTTCAGCAGGAGGTCGTCGAAGTCCATCGCGGCGGCCTGTTTGCATTTGCGTGTATAAAGGCGGTATATTTCGTGCAGGTAGGGACGGCGACATGCGCGGTCGGTTTCCTGAATCTGCGGGTTGGCGGCGTATTCGTTCGGACGGATGAGGTGGTTTTTGGCCATTGATATACGACCGGCGACTACGCTGACTTTATAATGCTGTTCGTCGAGTTGCAATTCTTTGATGCAGGCTTTGAGGAGGCTTTTGGTGTCGGCGGCGTCGTAGATGCTGAACGACGCGGGGTAGTCCAGGTGTGCAGCCTCGCGTCGGAGGATGCGGGCGAAAATGGAGTGGAAAGTACCCATCCATAAGCGCCGTGCTGTGTCTGCGCCGATTAGCGCGCCGATACGTTCGGTCATTTCGCGTGCAGCTTTGTTGGTAAACGTGAGCGCCAGTATCGTGTATGGCGGCACGCCTTGTTGCAGGGTGTAGGCAATGCGGTAGGTGAGCACCCGCGTCTTGCCCGATCCTGCGCCGGCGATAATCAACGTCGGCCCCTGGTAATTCACGGCTGCCTCACGCTGCACGGCGCTTAATTCGTCTAAGAAAGAAACCATATAAATTGACTGTTGAGTATTGACATGTGCCGGAAAGTAGTACCCGTGGTGAAAAAGGGGCGTTGCATAGGGGATACCGCATAATTCGGACACGATGGCAGGTTTTGGTGGTAGGCGGCGGCAGGAGCAAGGCAATCGGCGGTTAGGGGGCTTTCTGTTCGTTCATCCATTTTCATTGCTTCATCCGGTTCTTCATTTCATTGTTAGTCTGTGATTTTTTCGGCACGTTTGACGTATTCGATACCTTTGGTGGCCTTTACTTCGGCCAATAGTTTTTCGAGGTCTTTGCGGTCGTGGACATAGACGTCAATATATCCCTCAAAGATGCTGTCGTGGCTTTGGATAAATAGTTTTCGGATGTTGACTGAGAGGCGCCCGGTGATGATGTCGGTCAGGTCGCGCAGGATTCCGATGCGGTCGATGCCGCGCATTTCGATACGCGAGAGGAAGGATTTTTGTATTTGTTTACTCCAGCTGGCTTTGATAATGCGGTCGCCGTGCTGTGCGGCCAGCCGTATGGCTTCGTCACAGTTTTTGTTATGTACGGTTACATGCACTTTGTCGTCGTCGATGAATCCGATGACGTCGTCGCCCGGGATGGGTTTGCAGCATTCGGCGATGTTAAACGAAAGGGTTTTGTCGACGACGTTTTCGTCCAGGATATAGGGTTTCTTTTTGTCGATAGGGGGAGGGAGGAGTGTAGCGGGGACGTCGTCGCTCTTATCGTCGTCGTCGTCGGTCGTTTCCGGTTCGCTGCCTCCGGCGATGATTCGCGGGAGTTTGAGGGTAATGCCCCAGTAGGTTACTGACCGGCTTTCTTTGTTGTCTTTTAATTTCTTTTCGATTACCGACAGGTCGAGCAGTCCCGCCGCTGCTTTGCTAAAAAGCTCTTCCTTGTTATTGACGCCGTAGTTCTGCGCCAACTTGCGGAAGACGCGCATCTGCGACTGTATGCCCAGCCGGTGGAGGTGTTGCTCGATGAGTTCGCGTCCGTTCTGGTTGCGGTTTTTGGCATTGAGTTTCAGGGCTTCGTTGATGAGCGATTTGGCGCGTGGCGTAACGACGATGTCCAGCCATTCCCGTTGTGGTATCTGTGATTCGGCGGTGATGATTTCGACCTGATCGCCGTTCCGCAGTGTTTGGTTCAATGAGCCTAACTGATGGTTGACTTTTCCGGCAATCGCTTTGTTACCGATGCCGGAATGGACGCAGTAGGCAAAGTCGAGGACGGTCGCACCTTTGGGCATCAGTTTTGCGTCGCCTTTCGGGGTGAAAATATAGATATCGGATGTAGTCAAACCTACGTGCATCCGGTCGAGGAACTCTGCCGCGTCGATGTCCGGGTTTTCCAGCACCGAGCGGATTTGTTCTAGCCATTTGTCGATTTCGCTTTCCTGCGAATCATTGGTTTTGTAGCGCCAGTGCGCTGCGACGCCACGTTTGGCGATGTCGTCCATGCGTCGCGAGCGTATTTGTACTTCTACGGCCATACCCTGCGGCCCCATGAAGGTTTCGTGCAAGGCTTCGTAGCTATTGGCTTTTGGGTTTGTCGCCCAGTTGCGCGTACGTCCGGGGATGGCTTTATATATTTGGCTGATGAGGCTGTGGATTTCGTAACATTGCGACACTTCCGAGAGGTCGGGCCACGGGTCGAAGATGATGCGTACGGCAAACAGGTCGTATACTTCTTCAAATGGCACGCCTTTCGCGCGCATTTTTCGCCATATTGAGTACGCCGATTTGGTACGGCTGACCATCTCGAAATGGACGCCTCGCCGGTGCAGTCGTTCGCTGATTGGTTGTGTAAATACTTCGATGTAATTGCTGCGCGAATGCTCGGTCTCGTCGAGTTTGGTTTTGATGCGTTGGTATTCGTCGGGCAGGGTAAACTGCAGCCAGATGTTTTCGAGTTCCGTTTTGATGGAATACAGCCCCAGTCTCAAGGCCAGCGGGACGTAGATGTACATCGTTTCGCCCGTAATCTTCGACCGTTTATGTTCGGGCATTGAGGCCAACGTCCGCATGTTGTGTAGGCGGTCGGCCAGCTTTATCAGTACGACGCGGATGTCGTTGTTCAGCGTAAGCAGGATGCGTTTGAAGTTAGCTGCCTGGTCAGAGTCCGACATGGCAACGTTGTCGATCTTCGTCAGCCCGTCGACCAGCTCGGCGATTTTGTCGCCGAACAGTCGCCGGACGTCATTAATCGTATAGGGTGTATCTTCCACCACATCGTGCAGCAGCGCGGCGCTGACCGATTTGTAGCCGAGTCCGATGTCGTTAACCACAATCTTGGCGACGGCAATCGGGTGGGTGATATACGGCTCGCCCGACTTACGCCGCACGCCCCGATGCGCTTCGTTGGCCAGTTCAAATGCCTCGCAGATGACACGCAATTCGTCTTCATTCGGACTGCGTCGCCTGCAGACCTCCAGTAATTCGTCGAATTCCCGTTGAATAAGTTGCTTGTCGTCTTCTGTTTGCATGGTTTGTTGTTGAATTGCTTATTTGTTGAATCGCTTAGATGCCCTACGTTATTAACCATTATTCATAGATCACCGTTACGCTTCCTGTGCGTATATCGGTTTGGCCGTCGGCGTAAGTTACCTGCACATTATAGAGGTAGACACCTTCCTGTACCGGAACGCCGTGGCGGTTCATGCCTGTCCACGATTTGTCTAACGGCGAATCGGATTCGTTTTTTTCTATTGATGCTATGAGATCGCCGTTGCGGGTATATATTTCTAGCCGGTAACGGTAGGATGCCGGATTGGCGTATACGATTGGCCCGAACTGATTCCGTTGCCGTCCGGTAGCGGGGTTCGTTAGCAGGCTTTTCGGGTCGATAGCATCGGGCATATTCATTTGCGGCCGATAGGTCTGACATATTTCCGTGGCGCTCACCCCGCTCCAGACTTTGCCTTCAACACGGTAACAGTACAGCAGCGCCGGATTCGACAAATCAATAGCGTCCCTGTACGTTGTATCGAGTACTTGGCTGAGCAGCGTAGCCGGTTGCGGCTGCAGGCGTTTCAGGGTATAGGGCGGATTCAGGAATATATAGTTGATCAATGAGAACGCATTTCCCGGATACCATGTCAACAGCCATGCGCCCTCGCGGGCTTCCATGGTCATGGGGATATTCTGCAGGAAGGATCCCTGCGCGGCTTCTATCCGGCAATAATTTTCGGCCGTCAGGCGGTAATAGTAACGTGTGTCGACCGGCGCGTCGGTATAGCTCGTCAGTGTTTTATCGGAGAAGGTATGAATAGCGGTATAGCCGTCGGTCGGGCTACTGCTGCGGTTCAGGTGGAAAGTCGAAAGATGCGTTGTCGGGTCGATAGCGAACTGTAGTGTGACGGTGTTATCCGCATATTCGATTGACGAAATCTCCATCGAAAGCGGACGTTGCGACGTCTTCGTATCGACCGTTACGCGGTTCGATGTACCGGTAATGGTCGCGTCGGTCGGATGGATTGCCACGATATATGCTTCGTAGAATACATTGTCGGGAACATTGTTTATCGTGTAGCTTGTAGCCGTATGTCCCGTCGTCCATATCATCGGCGGCGTACCCTGAACGCTGCCATAGATATTATAGGTCGTCGTCCCGTCCCATCCTTCGTAGGGCGTCCATTGCAACGTAATGGCATAGGTGCAACTGTCGTACGTCGCTTGCAGGAAAGGGAACGCGTGTTGGCGCGTCAGGGGCATCGGCGTCATAAGGGTTTTAATAGCCATCGTATAGGTACGTGGTCCGGTGAGCGGGACCGTCGCTGCGGTATGCGTAAATGTTCCTATACCGAGGCTGACTTCGCCGATATAATTCGAGCAGGCGGCGCCGCCTAAATAATCATAAATAATATAGCCTACAACATCTGGATAGTAGCTCGCAGACGCATCCCAAGTGATTTCGGGGTATCCTGCGGTATTGACCGATACGGCGCGAATCATTTCCCCCTGTGTTTGGCACACCTGCGCTTTGCCGGAAAAGACCGCCAAGCAAGAAAGGGATAGGATACAACAATATCTTTTCATGGTTACAAATGTAGTGATTTTTTCGGGATTTGTTGATATCTCCCATAAGCCGACAGGCCAAGCCAATCAATAAATAAGCGGATTGCAGGCTTTCTCCAAGTAGGCATACTTTGGCGTCAGTTTCCCTGACAGCACGATGACTGCTTTTTTGATAGGGTAGGGGAGGGCGAGTTCCTCGTAGGGTTTGGTGTAGTCGGCTATGGCAATAGGGACGACGAACTCTTCGAGCAGTTCCGAGAAGCTGTTGGAGGCATCGCGCGGCAGTTCGCTGGGTAAGATGTCGACGGCCATTACGGCGATACCTTCGCCGTCGAAGCCGATAACCGGCAGACGAGTCAGCGGGTTGTAGATGAAGATAGGATGTTCGACGTCGGTTGCGCGGTGCGTAAACTCGATGGAGCCGCAGGGATCGCAGGTGATGTCGCCAACGACGGTCAGTTTCGGGTGCGGTATACTGCGGAACAGTTGTTCGAGGTAGTCGGATGTAATCAGGCGGGGCATCTTTTCATGCCAGAAGATACCGTTGACCACGACAGACAGGTATTCGACATATCGTTCGAAGATATTCCGGTATGTCTGTCCCGCCTTGTAATATTCCTTCAATACAAACGGACGTCCGGGGAGCGACGGCGCGGCAATGTCGCTTTCGGCAAATAGCACGCGGTAAATAATTTTATTTGAGAAGTTGCCGCTTTTTTCGATTTTAAGCAGGTCTACGGGGCTGATGTCCTGAATGGGGAACAGGTTCATGATCTCCTGCGCGCCCTTCGACACCCGTCCTCGTCCGACGATACCGACCGTCAGCGGCGCGATTTCTTCGGGGATTCCCCGAAGGGCAATTGCCTCGCCGATTGCTCGCAGTTCGCGGCGGGCGGCAATTAGGCTTTTATAGCGGAATGCCTGCTGCAATTGTGTGAAGGGCGTTGCGATACCCTGTCGTTTATAACGCTCGCCCAGCGCCCATAGGGTATTGATCATGCCAGCCAGACCGGCGTAGTAACCGAACGCCACGAGACGGTGCCCGCGCTCGTCGCGGATACATTCGTAGTCGATCAATGTGCAACGGCGCTCGATGAACGTCCGTAGCATCGGCATATTGTATGGTTGTTCCTTGTGCGTATGCGAAAAAATGATGTACGTTTTATCGGGTTCTATTTCGTGTGTCGGGATTTCCTTAATACCGAATATCACGTCGCAATTGTGCAGGTTATCGGCCAGCTCGACGCCGCAGTGCTCGTATTCCACATCCATGAATACCCGCTTATCCGACCGCTGTATGACGAAATAGAGGTCGTTCTGGCGCATTAATTTTTCGGCAAAATACGGAGTGATCGGCGTTCGACATTCGCGCGCCGATTTGGTTTCTTTTCGTATACCAATACGTCTGTTCATATTATATTTGTTTTTCGAGGGATTAATAATGCTTCTTCTTCTGCGGGCAAAGATACGAAAAAAGTGTGAGGGGCGCAGGGGTACTTCCGCAGGCGTCCTGTACTCTGCGTGTTTCTTAAATTTTCATTACTTTTGTATCTTATTTGAAAATGAATGAACGTCTTTTTATCTTATTTTAGTATTACGGAGTGGCTGGTGTTGCTGGCTGTGGCGGTTTTTTTCACGGCGGAGGTTGTGTACTGGGGGCGTCTGTATGCGCAGGGACGGGTGTGTAAGACGCCGCCGTTGACGCCGCTGCCGGAGGAGGAGGGGGAACTGCCGGGTGTGTCGGTTATTCTTTCGGCGCGGAACGAGTATGACTGGTTGCGGCAAAATTTGCCGTTGCTGCTAGAGCAGGATTACCCGAAGTTTGAAGTGGTGGTGGTCAATGATTGTTCGGAGGACGAATCCGAGTTGTTGCTGGCGGCATTCCGCGAGAAGTACCCGCAGTTGGTTTTTCGTACGATTGAGAAAGACGAGGTGTTCAGTCATAGCCGGAAGATGGCGTTGGGTATAGGGATTAAAGCGGCGCGCTATGATTTGTTTCTTTTTACGGACGCCGGTTGCCGTCCGTCGAGCGACAGGTGGATACGGTCGATGCAGCGTTATTTTACCGATACGAAGGAATTGGTCATTGGTTATACCCGTTTGGCGAATGCCGCGAGGTGGATACGCGTTGATTATTTTATGCAGGCGTTGCATTATATGGGAAAAGCGATGCGGGGTAGGGCGTATATGGGTGAGAGTAGCAATCTGGCGTACCGCCGCGAGACGTTTTTTGGGAACAGGGGTTTCGATGTGCGCGTTTCGGATCATTTACGGGAGGACATCGTTTTTGTGCGCAAAGTGGCTACGCGTACGAATGTAGCGGTGGCCGTAGGGGAGGATGCGACGACGGTCGACCGGCTGCGTTATACATCCAAACGGTGGTGGCGTCGGCGGGTCGAAGAATTGCAGTCGTTCCGGTTGTGCGATAACGGGCCTTATTATCCGGCGATAGCCGAGAGTTTGTGCCGGCTGTCGTTTTTTGTGTCGGCAGGGTGTACGGGGGTGATTTTTGCCGGTCATTCGGTCATATTGCCCGTATTGGCGGGGTTGGTGTGTATTCGTTTTATGGGGATTATGCTGTTGTGTCGCCGCCGGCAGAGGCTGTTGGGCGAAAAGGGGCTGTTGGCGATGTGTGGCGTGTGGGATGTTGTGGGCGTGTTTTTTCATTTCTATTTTTTATTGTCGGCGGTTTTCCGACGTAATAGAGTCCGGCGCAGATGAGTGATGCGCATATTTTTTCTTCTTTTTTTCCGGCGCTGAGTGAATGGCAGCTGTCGCAACTGGCGCGGTTGAAGCCTTTGTATATGGAGTGGAATCGGCGTATTAATGTTGTTTCGCGGAAGGATGTTGATGAGTTGATGGTGCATCATGTGTTGCATTCGTTGGCTATAGCTATGTACAGGTCTTTTGCGCCGCATACGCGGGTGCTTGACGTCGGTACAGGCGGGGGGTTTCCGGGGATTCCGCTGGCGGTGGTGTTTCCTGAGAGTCATTTTACGTTGGTCGATTCTGTTGGGAAAAAGATACGGGTTGCACGGGCGGTTGTCGAGGCATTGCAGTTGTCGAATGTAAGCCTTCTTCATGCGCGTGCCGAATGTGTGGCGGGGCGGTTCGACGTAGTCGTCAGCCGCGCTGTCGCTTCGTTACCGGTGTTGGCGGGGTGGGTTCGCGGAAAAATCAACGCCGGCGGCAACGGCCATTTCGCTCATGGTCTTATCTGTTTAAAGGGCGGCGACCTGACCGCTGAAGTCGCAGCGTTTGTCGCGCAGTTTGACCTGCCTCCCGCGGCGGTGTCTGTAACGCCCGTTCATACATGGTTCCCATATCCTTTTTTTGTGGGAAAGAAGATTGTGCATTGCAGGATTACGTGAGTCTTCTATGAGAAATAATATGTCGATAGCATGAGGCTGGCCAGCGGAGATTTGCCCCAAGGTGCGGGACGTTTCCGTCGGTTGACGGAGATTTGCCCCAAGGTGCGGGACGTTTCCGTCGGTTGACGGAAGTTTGCCCCAAGGTGCGGGACGTTTCCGTCGGTTGACGGAAGTTTGCCCCAAGGTTCGGGACGTTTCCGTCGGTTGACGGAAGTTTGCCCCAAGGTGTGGGATGTTTCCGTCGGTTGACGGAAGTTTGCCACAAGGTGCGGGACGTTTCCGTCGGTTGACGGAGATTTGCCCCAAGGTGCGGGACGTTTCCGTCGGTTGACGGAAGTTTGCCCCAAGGTGCGGGACGTTTCCGTCGGTTGACGGAGATTTGCCACAAGGTGCGGGACGTTTCCGTCGGTTGACGGAAGTTTGCCCCAAGGTGTGGGACGTTTCCGTCGGTTGACGGAAGTTTGCCCCAAAGGTGAGGGACGTTTCCGCGAAGCGGGGTGAATGTGTAGTGTTTTGTCGGGGAAAGTCAATAAACGACACAGGGCGCGGGGTTGCTTTCGTTGCATCCCTGCGCCCTGTACGTTTGTGTTATGTCTTTTGTGCTGTGCCCGGGGGGTTAATTTGTGGTTCCTAATTCTCGTATGCGGATGTGGCGGAATTTTACGGGGGAGCCGTGTCCGAGAAATCCGATGTGTCCTTTTTTGTTGAACAGTCCGGGGTGGTTTAGTTTGTCGGGGGTGCCGTTTTTTGTGGCTTCCCGGATGTTTCCGTCGACGATGATTGTGCCGTTGAGTGTAACTTTGATGTGGTCGCCGTTGGCGACGACTTCTTGTGTGTTCCATTCGCCGGCGGGTTTAAGGAAGCCGCGTCGTGCGGGTATGATGCCGTATACCGAGCCGTGGTATTGGTAGGGTTCAAGGTCTTTGTAGATGGGGTCTTCGTTGTCCAGTATTTGTAGTTCCATGCCGACGTATGCGGCGTCGCCTTCCATTGGTGTACGGATGCCCAGTCCGTTGTTTGCGCCGGGGGTCAGTTGGAATTCAAAGCGGAGGATGAAGTCGCTAAATTCGTTTTTTGTGTAGAGGTTTCCGCCGTGGCTTTTGCTCGGGTGCATGGAAATGCATCCGTCTTCGAGGATGTAGTCGATGGTGTTGCCGGTCCATTCGTGCATGTTTGTGCCGTCGAACAGGGTGCGGTATCCTTCTTTTTTTTCTTCGTCGGAGAGTTCAAAGGGTGTTTGGCGGGGTAGTTCTTTTAGGTAGATGTTCCGGTAGTATACTTTTGTGCCGTGTGCTTGCAGTTCGATGGCTCCTGTCGGGAATGCCGGCGTTGCACGGTTCCAGTAGTTTTCGAGGATGACGTTGTCGACGACCGTTTCGCCGTTGAGTTGTACTGTGACGCGGTCGCCGGTCATTTTAATGTAGAATGTGTTCCATTCTCCCAGTTGGTTGTCGGCGACTTTCAGCGGTATCGAGGGGTGAATTTGATTGTTGTACAGTCCGCCGGAACCGACCTGCGCCCCGACGTCTGTGCGGGCAATGTTCCATATTTGTACTTGCGGCAGGGAGCGGAGGTATATTCCCGCATCGGCGTCCCGCGATGGTTCCAGTTTCCAGTCGACGTACATTTCAAAGTCGCCGTATTGTTTTACGGTACATAGGTTGTCGCCGCCCGCAGCCCCGTCGAAGACGAGGGCGCCGTCGGTCGGTATCCAGTGTGCGCGGGCTACTTCGTCGGCTTTGGCTTGTTTATTGGCCAGTTCTTTTGGTTTCATTCGGTCGCGCGCCGTCGGCGTTTCGACGAGTCCCTGCCATCCGCTCAGGTCGCGGCCGTTGAAGATAGGCGTGAAGCCTTCTTCGTCGGGCATTTCGCGTAGGTGTTTGCGAATGGCTTCCCGTTGGTACGAGGCGTCGGGATTATCGAGTAGTAGGGCGACTTTGTCGAGTAATTTCCGTACTTCGCGTCCGGTATAATGGGGGTTGTCCAGCGCAATCGTCATCACGGCATTGGCTGCCTCTTGTTGCAGCACCGGGCGGTCTAAGTAGTCGCCGGCCAGCAGTAGCGCCAGATAGGATCCTGTGTGTCCAAGCCGGTTTAGTATGTCTTGTTTCTGTGCATCGGTTTTGGCCATTTCGAGGGCGTTACTCAGGAAGATGCGCCTGTTTTCGCCTGTCAATGTGGGGGACGAGGCTAATTGAATGTAGCGTGCCAGCGCGCGGTCGCCGTACGTCGTGGTGGCGGTATCGGTGCAGATGGCCTGTAGTTCTCCGGCAACCCGAATGTCTGGCCAGTCCAGCAATGCTTCAAACGCCGCCGTTTTTTCTTGCTCCGTGCCGTTGCGGAATCGGTCGGTGATGAAGGTCAGCGCACGGCTGTCGCCGGATGCGGCCAGTATGGGGTAGTAGAGCGCAGGCCGCCCCGACGTCGTGAGTTGCATCAAGATGCGGTCAAATTGTTCGTTGCCCGGCAATCCTTTCAGGGCTGCTACAATCGCCTGCTGTACGGCTGGGAGGGCTTCCGGCGGCGCGCTGGTTTCTAAATGCGCGTACAAGAGCGGCAGGTATTTTATGTCGATGACTTCTTTTAGCGCTGCGTAAGCTGCCGCCCGCACGTCGGGCGATGGGGCGCTCAGTTGTCCGAATACGTCCGGCGCTTGCTCGTTTGCTTTACGGGCGGCCAGCAGTTCGAGAATAGCTATTTTGCCCTTATCGGTGGCCGAGGATAGCCACGGCGCAATGGCCGGCGCAATATCGCCTTTCGTAAACGATAGTACTTGCCGGCCTAATGCGACGTCCTGTTCGTCGGGGCTATTTAATAGCGCGGCCAGCGTCCGGATGGCCGCCTCATTGCCCGATGTGGCTAACAGCGTCGCCGCCGCCGCTTTTACTTCCCTGTCCGTATCGGCTATCTGTTCTGTGAATGCCGCAAGGAAGGCGTCGCCCGGCTGAACGAATTTATCGGGATGATTGTGAACAGTAATAAACCAGTGCAGGATGTCCGCTTTACGTTCGGCGTCCGCTTTTTTCAGCGCCGTCACCAGTTCCTTTGCCAGCGTCGGGATGTCGTAGTCCAGCGCATAGTTCAGCGCGGCATTCCGGTAGTTCCTGTCGTTCTCTTTCAGGGCGTCCCGCAGGTAGGCGGAAACTTTGTCGGGACGGGCTGCCATCCGTATTTGTAAGGCGGCTGCGCGCACTTCCGCCTGTCCGCCTTTGCCTGCTTGTTTCCACAAGCCGGTCGCCGCTTTTTCTGCTTCTTTGACCGCGCCTTGCGCCAGCAGACGCCGAATAAGTTGCAGGTAGGCATTTGTAGCGCCGGAGGCTTCCGCCGCATATCGTACTTTTTTAGCGGCTTCCGCCAAATAGGGTAGGGATGCCGCCGAACCGGTACGACTCAACGCATACCATACCGCCTGTTGCAGGGAGGGGTCGCCGGTCAGCGCTTGCAATGTTTTTTCGGCGTCGGCCACGGGTATATCGCCGATAGCGCGAATGACATTTTCCTTTTGTGGATTACTCAACGGGCTGTTCAGCGCCTCGAGCAACGTCCGCCCCGCCACCGGGGTACGGATAGCCGTCAACGCGATAGCCGCCGGACTGCTCAGCGCGTCGTCACTTAGAAATGACGCCAGTTTATCGACGGCTTCATCCTGTCCGGCTATTTCTAATTGACGGATAATAAACGCTTGTGCATTTTTATCGCGAAGCCTGTCTATCGCGTTTATGTATGCCCGGACGACGGTCAGACGATGAACGTCATTCCCCTGCGTTGTTACGAAGTGCGCCAACCCGCTGAGGGCAAATTCTACTTTAGCTTTTCGTTCATCCGGAATTTCCAGCATGGTCGCCAATTGTACAATGCCGTTTTCGCCGGTCGACAGCAGGTCGTATTGTTGCTGTATATAGTCGGCTTCATTTTGAGCGGGTATCTGCGCCAATACATCGGCGATAGTCGTAGTCGCCGTCCGGTTGGCAGGCGTCTGCGCCATGAGGCTGCCCGCCCATAATAACGAGATAAGAAGTAAATAATGTGTCTTTTTCATATGAGGTAATTTTATTTTATGTATTAATAACCCAGGGAGCGCGCATGGGCGGATTTAAGAGGCGGTTGGCCGCCTCGTCGTTGATAAATGACACGTTTACCGGGTCGAAATGCAGCGTGCGGTTTAGGCGCAACGCCACTACGCCCATATTGACAATCGTCGATGAGCGGAATCCGTTCTGCTCATTGAGGGCAAACGGTCTCCGTGTGCTGATGCTTTTCATGAAATCGGTCATTTGCGCTTCCGGTTCGGGGTAATCCGCCAGTTTCTTTTCCCAGTTGGGAATGTCGCAGACAAAGTTTTTGTACACATTCCCCTTTGTCCCGGCGATGTAAGGTGTGTCGGGATTGCCGTAATCGCCTCCCCAGAGGACGATCTGGCATCCGTCGGCGTAGGTGTAAGTAATGGAACGCCACGTGCCAATAGCGTCGGGATGTTGTTGCGGGGCATCGACCTCGACCTTTACGGGGCTTGTGTCATCTTTGCCGAGAATGTACTGTACGGGGTCGATATAATGTTGCCCCATATCGCCCAGTCCGCCGCCGTCGTAATCCCAGTACCCGCGGAATGTCTGATGTACACGGTGCGGATGATAGGGTTTATAAGGCGCCGGCCCTAACCACATGTCGTAATCCAGTTCGGCGGGAACGGGTTGCGGTTCGAGGTATTCCCGCCCTGTCCAGTAGAATTTCCAGTCGAAGCCGGTATGCTTGCTCACGGTTACTTTCAGCGGCCATCCTAAAAGGCCGCTTTGCACTAATTTTTTCAACGGTTTAACCGGACTGCCCAAGCCATAGAAACGGTCAGCAAACCGAAACCATGTATTGAGCCGAAACATGCGCCCGTTCTGCCGGACGGCTTCTGCTACACGCTTGCCTTCGCCGATGGTACGCGTCATCGGTTTTTCACACCAGATGTCCTTGCCGGCGTTGGCCGCTTCGATTGACATCAGGCCGTGCCAGTGAGGCGGCGTTGCAATATGTACGATGTCTACATTCTTATCCCAAATCAGCTCGCGGAAATCGTGATAGGCGGCGATGTTATCCGTTACCAGATTTTTGCCTGCTTCCAGATGATTGCGGTCTACATCGCAAATGGCCACCAGACGTGTGCCGGCATACCCGACATGTCCGCGCCCCATCGCGCCGACCCCAATAATACCTTTGGTCATCTGGTCGCTGGGCGCGATAAAGCCTTTTCCAAGCACATGACGTGGAATAATCGTCAGGGCGGCTACACCGCCCAGTGTTTTTAAAAATTCTCTTCGATTCGTTTTCATCTTTGTCATTATTATCGGATGGTTACTCTACATTATTATCCTGGGCCAGCCATTCCTGCAAGGCGTCCGGCACGGTGTCGCTTTCGTTATAAACCGTTACGGCGCCTTCCTTCCGAATACCGACAGCCACGCTGTTTGCCGCCAGATCGACCACAATGATCAGGTTAGACCGGTTACAATTATGCTGTTCGCAGGCCGCGATTACGACCACCTCGCCGTTCACCGCAACGGGCATTTCCGTCCCCCGCAACGACGGCAGGGACGCCCACTCCGCGTCGTCGCCCACTAACTGTTTAAGCCGGTCGGCCAGCGGCTGCTTGTCCCACAAATGCATCTCCGACGGGTATTGCCGGTCATATTCTTTTAGGAATGAAAGCTCGTCCGCCTTGGACGAACCACACGAAATAAAAGCCAGACTGCATACAGTCAGGCTCCATAACAAGGAAAAAAGGGTAATTTGTTTCATTATTAAATAATTTAAAGATTAATGAGTACAAAGGTAAGATTTTTTTTAAAATTAATAGGCAACTTTGCACCTCTATCTTCCGCAGGTAATTTCTAATGCTTCATTTTTAATTCTTTCCTCCACGCCCAGAATCCCACAACCGATGCCACGCTATATATTAAGAACAGCACGCTTGTCGGGTACAGCCCGCGCCAGAAGTATAGCCCCATCGAAAGGACGTTGACAACAAACCACACGCCCCATTGCTCAATCAATTTATGCGCAAGCATCCACATGGCGACGATGCTGAGTGCGGTAGTAAGCGCGTCGCCGTAAGGTACGGGCGAGTCGGTGAAACGAACGAGCAGGAACGCCAATACCACAAAAAGCACGGCGGCAATAACCGTCAGCACGACCATCGTGCGTAGCGGCGTGCGGGACACGGCAGGCGACCGGGCAGTGTCGCCTGTTCGGTCGGCTACGATCTTGCCGCGCCGCCGCCACACCATAAAACCATATATGCTGGCCAGCATATAATAGATGTTCAGCCCCATGTCGGCATAAAATTTCCCGTAATAGAAAATCACAATATAAAACAGCGCCGATATAAAGCCCACGACCCACATCGCGTTCCGCTGCCGGATTTCCAACCAGAGGTACGCCAGAGCAAATAAAGCGCCGACGATTTCATACAGGGTGAAAGGTATAAAGCATAGGGTGAAGCACGCGGGGTGTAGGGTGCAAGGTAAAAGGTAATCCATAATCTGAACTCAAAACTCTAAACTCACTTTCCCAATCAGGTTAGCGCCGGCTTGGGGAAAGAGGCCGCGGTAAACCGCTGATGAACCGTCGCGAAAACGGTCGGTGGCAACCCATGCGTTGGCGTTGTACAGATGATTGAAAATATTATGTAACGACAGTTGCGCGCGAATGCAGCTGCCTGTCGGCAACGTCCATTCGTATTGCGTGGCAAGGTTGCAGAGGTAGTATGCGGGGAGGCTATTGGCGTCGTTCGAGGTGTTGTCATAATACTGCTTGTCGACGTATTTGGCGGTAGCCGTAATATTCCACCGTTTGACTGGCGAAAATGTGAGCGCTGCTGCCGCCACCACCGCCGGCGAAAACGAAATGTCGGTTGATGTGTAAGAATCAGTTACCTGCTGCGGGCGTCCTGTGGCATCGACAACCGGACGGTAATTGTCCACATCGTCATACAAATCGTAGTAAGCGGTGTAGTTTAGAATCCGGTTTCGGCTCACGGCGATGTTACCTTCTATCCGCCAGCACCCGGACGGCGTCCATGCGGCTTGCAATTCGAGGCCGGCGCGGTAGCTCTCCGGCACGTTTTCCATGAGCTTATAACCGATGTCGTTCAATTTGCCGGTTTGCACCATCTGATCTTTGTAGCGCATGTAATAAGCATTGGCCGATGCGGTAAATGTGCGATAGCTGAACGTATAACCCACTTCAACGTCATGCATCTGTTCGGGTGTAATGCGCTTGTCGCCGCCGTTCTTGATGGCCTCCTTCAAATCGGCGCGCAAGGGTTCGCGGTGCATCATCGCCCACGACGCATAGAGGGCATGATGCTGGTTGAGGTGGGCAAACAGCCCCGCTTTAGGGTTCACGAATCGGTATCGATTCCGGTCGGTAATATCCATCAAATCATCGTCGGCGCCGGCGAAATCGTAGCCGATGACACGCGCCTGTATATCGGCGTAAGCCGTCAATTGCGGCGTTATTTCATATTCGCCCTTAATAAACACGCTCCCTTCTTCCTTCCGCGCGTCATTACGGTTCCACTCGTAATTATCCGTGATGTTTTCATTGTACTTTACCCACAGGATGGTCCCGAAATGCTCGCCGTCATAGCGGCTGTACATTGCGCCGGCGTTGAGCGACAGTCGTCGTTGGGTATAATGCAACAGCAATTGCGCCACATAGAAATCGTTTTCCATGTTTTTACGAATAATCACATCCGAGCGGCTATGTACGACTCCTTCGATTGTTTGCGGCGGCAGCCCATAGGCGTCCTGCAATTTCCGGTCGGCTTTGTAATTTTCATAATAGCCGAACCCATGATTATAGCTGAAGTTGGCGTGCAGCGTAAGGCGACGGCTCAGGGGGCGGGAATATAACAGCTGCACGATGTCCGAAAAATAATTGTCGGTTTCGTTGTCGTAATACCGGATGTTGCCGGCCTCGTCGGTATACTGCCCCGCGACGTTATAACGTCGTCCGAAGGCCGCCATATCTTCGGGCGACACGCCCTCCCACGTAATGCCCGTATGCTGCACGCCCCGCAGGTACAGCAATTTTACCCATTGCTTGTCTGTCGCGTGTGTTAGCGAAGTCTGGAACGAATAATGGTTCACTTTCCCGTTGCGGAGGTAACCGTCGCTTTGGACGCTTGAGTAGCGGGCGTCTACATGGAGGCCTGAGGACAACGCCCCGCTACCCGTTGCGACGGAGTACATCCGGGTGTTGTAGCCGCCCCACGTGGTCGCCGCTTCACCGTAGGCGGTCGCCGGCGCGCCGGCGGTTTTCAGCGACAGGCTTGCACCGAATGCCGCCGCCCCATTGCTTGATGTCCCTACCCCGCGTTGCAACTGGATACTTTGCAGGTGGCTGTTGAGGTCGGGGATATTTACCCAGTACACTTCCTGACTTTCGGGGTTGTTGAGCGGCATTCCATTTAACGTTACATGAATGCGGGTAGCGTCTGTACCGCGCACACGTAACGACGTGTAGCCGACGCCCAGCCCGTCCTCGAAATAAGCGACCACCGACGGCAATGACTGCAACAACGCCGGAATGCTTTTACCCACATTTTCCCGCGCAATCTGTTCCCGTTCGACATCGCTGTAGGCCATGGGCGTCCGTCCTCCCGCCCGGACAGCCACCACTTCTACTTCTGCTAAATTTACGACATGCGTCGTATCATTCGATGTTTGTGCCTGCAACAGGCACGATGCAAGCGACCAGCTTGCGATAAAAAGAAATCCCTTTTTCATTTTTCATTTTTTAATTTTAATAAAAAAGGGGGATTGAGAAGAATTACATACATACTTTCCCTACGGCAGCATTGCCTGCATCAGGTTGTAAGGGTATAATCTCAGCCCGCCTCACGACGGGCACCCCCAAGAATCAGAGCGCAAAGATAAGGAAAAATCAGCAATCAGGAAAAAACGTTAAAGCGTCGCCTCCCGTCAGGGGCATTCACGCAAAAAGGGACGCAAATCACTTCGAGTCCCTTCCTTTCAAAATAACGATGTTAAAAATACTTAGTTATTTTAAACGCAAAGATAATACTTTTTTTAATTTCCAGCTTTTCATTTGCGTGTTCTGTATAGCTACTCCCTGCACCCGAAAAATTTAATTTTGTCGGTATGCAATAAATTCCTACATTTGTGGCGTCTTTTAAACTTAAACTAATAATAATTTTGTTATGACACAACAACAACAACAACAAAAGGGCAATGTAGTTGCCATCATTATGATGATTCTCCTTTTCGGGATGATATCATTTGTAACTAACTTAGCGGCGCCTATGGGTACTGTATTGAAGACGCAGTTCAATATAGAAAACTTCTTAGGTACGCTTGGGGTCTTCGCCAATTTTATTGCGTATGCCGTGATGGGCATTCCGGGCGGGATACTATTGCAACGGTACGGGTATAAAAAGACCGCGCTGATAGCGGTAGCCGTTGGTTTTACAGGTGTCGGGATACAATGCCTGTCGGGCGTAGCCGGCAGCTTTGTGATTTACCTGTTAGGAGCGTTTATAGCCGGCTTTTCTATGTGTTTGCTGAATATTGTCGTCAACCCGATGCTCAACACATTGGGTGGCGCGGGCAATAAAGGAAACCAACTGATTCAAATCGGCGGATCGTTTAATTCATTATGCGGGACAGCCGTACCCATGCTGGTTGGCATCCTTGTCGGCGACATTGCAAAAGCGAACATTACGAATGTCTACCCGGTGATGTTTATCGCACTGGCGGTTTTTGCCTTAGTCTTTGTAGGATTAATCCTTACACGCATACCGGAACCGCATTTGACGGCTGTTGCGAAAGAAAAATCGGCGTACAGTCCCCTATCGTTTCGTCACTTTGTGTTGGGCGCCGTAGGGATTTTTGTATATGTAGGCGTAGAAGTAGGCATTCCCGATGTCCTGAATAAATTTTTAGTAGACCCTAACGGCATTAAAATAGCGGCTACCACTGCCGGCTTTGTAGCCGGTACGTATTGGTTTATGATGCTTATCGGTCGTTTAGTTGGCGCCGTTATCGGCGCAAAAGTATCCAGCAAAGTCATGCTCTCTGTCGCGTCGATAATAGGATTAGCATTAGTTGGGTTAGCCATATTTTCACCGACAGACACCGCTCATTGGGTCAAACTGCCGGTGCTGATGCGTGACGAAATAGGGGCGTTGTCGATAGGATTCGCCTCAGTGCCGATTAGCGCGATGTATTTAGTGCTGGCCGGTCTATGCACTTCTGTCATGTGGGGTGGCATATTCAACCTTGCCGTCGAAGGACTGGGCAAGTATACAGCCAAAGCATCGGGCTTTTTCATGGTACTGGTATGCGGGGGCGGTATTCTTCCGCTACTGCAAAACAAAATTGCCGACCTTTCAACCTATATGGACAGTTACTGGGTGGTTATAGCCGGCCTGCTCTACTTGCTGTTCTACGCGCTGGTGGGGAGTAAAAATGTAAATAAAAATATTCCTGTGGAATGAGATGTCTGGAGCGGACGACCGATGTCTACCGCCTCATGTTTCCGACGGTTTTAATTTTTTTTAACGAGTGGACGCCTTGCCGATATTCATCGACAGGGCGTTTGCGATATTATTGGGCATTAGGAATTATCTGTGGGGGCGTCCTGCGACGGTACGCTTCACGCTCTATGGCATCCACATTCAATAGTATAAATGACATACTTTGACTTATATAAAAAAATCATAGCCAATGGCTGGGAGGTTCTGAGGAAAATCGAAAGCAACCATTATATTTATATCAAACAGGGGATGGAATCGCCTCCAGTGCCTTTCCACTACGACAAGGAAGTGGGCGCAAGGCTGCTGATTAAAATCATTAAAGACATGGACCTTTCTTCATAACAAATGACCGAAGATGCAAAAATTAACGATTATTATCGAACGGAGCGCTAATTTTTATGATGCGTATGCCGAGAATTGCTACGGCCTGTATGGCGCCGGCAAAACCCTCGACGAAGTAAAGGAGAATATCATGAAAGTATTGCGACGGCGTCTTAAAGACCCCTACTTCCTGCCGGCTATTTTAAAGGGACGTTTCGAGGTGGAATTTGTGTGCGAACTGCCGGCGTTTATAAACCATTATGCCCAAAAAATAGGGTACGTAGGGTTGGAAAGAATCACCGGCATCGAACGTACCAATTTGATAGAGTATAGCAAAGGCAGCATAAAACCACGCCAGCCAACTTTGCGAAAAATGGAAAAAGCGTTGCATGATTTTGCGGCAGAATTAAAGCAGACCTCCCTCTTTAATTGAATATTGACGTAAGGTGTGCGGGGGCGGAATAGTTCATAGTTCTCAGTTCATAGTTCTTAACTCTTAGTTCTTAGTTCAAAAAAAATTCCTCTCTTTTAAACTTTTTTTTGGCTGGTTTAAAAAAAAATCATATCTTTGCCTCCGGTTCAATCGTTGATTAAATTAGTTAGTTAATCAAAATCCCTTTTTTCTTTTTCCACGCTCTCATTTTTAATCATTTCTATCGTCTGGCGCCCCATTTTTCTCCGGCGCTACTTTCATCTATTGTATCTTTATAAAATCCTTATGCCCTTTTGTTTACTCTTTGCCTTTTTCTCTAAAAGACAACCCGTCTTCCCCTAATTCGTC
>JAITKF010000006.1 GCA_031278545.1 Prevotellaceae bacterium | reverse complement strand
AATCACATTAGCACATTAAAGAGATGAATAATCGCAGGGACTTTTTGAAAAAAACGCTGATTGCAGCCGGAAGCGTCCCGGTGGCCGGCGCAGTTTTATCGTCGTGTGTAGGAGGCGCTACAGGCGCCGGCACTGGCCATTCTTCAGGCGTGGACGACAAGTACCGGCTTATCCCCAAAAATGCGGGATTGCCGGTTACCGGCACCTTTTTAGATGAAATTACCTGGGATATCCCATCTCAAAATTGGGGATACGACAAATGGGATAAAGATTTCGACGCCATGAAAAAAATGGGCGTCGACACCGTGATCCTCATTCGCGGCGCTTTTGGACGGTACATGACGTTCCGTTCCGACGTATTGATGTTAATCGCCAACCGGGAACTGACCGAAAAATTCAATATGGACTGCTGGACAAACGTAGAATCCTTCGACCGCGACATGCCGATGAAGTTTTTGCCGATAAAATCCAACAAGCTTCGCATGAAGTTAGACGCGACTAAGTACAACCGTTACGACAAGGCTATCACGTTTGAGTTTTCGCATTTTATGAGTCCGCAGTCGGCCTACCGGCAAGCCGGAAATTTATATAAACTGTATTGTGAACATTTTATGTTTCCATGTTAAAAACATTAAATTAATTAAACCAACTTATTCTATTTATGAGAGTATTTAAAAAACCAAAACTATCAGGATGCAGGCTATGCAAGCGTGCGAGGCTTGTAGCCGCTATGTGCCTGTGGAGTCTATTGGGCGTTCTACCTGCAAGCGCTCAAACGATAACGATAACCGGGACGGTGGTCGACGCCAAAGGCGAGGCACTCATCGGAGCGAGTGTCGTTATGAAAGGTACTATTGTTACCACCCTGACGGACAAGGACGGGCGCTTTGCTATCGAAAGCCCGGCCGATGCCACGATTGTCATTTCCCTGCTCGGCTATGTTACACAGGAAATCTCTGTAAAGAACCGCACGGTATTGAACATCGTGCTGGAGGAAGACGCGAAGCTGCTCGACGAGGTGGTGGTGGTGGGATACGGTACGCAGAAGAAGATTAGCGTTACCGGTGCGGTATCCCAAATACGGGGAGAGGAACTGCTCAAAGCGCCGACGACCAATGTGACCAATCTTTTGGCAGGTCGAATTGCCGGCGTGATCAGCTTGCAGCAGTCGGGGCAACCGGGTTCCGATGGCGCCAGTTTGCTGATACGCGGGAGCGGGGCCAAATTTGTAGTGGATGGTGTTAATCGTGATTTTTCGCAAATCGACCCGAACGATATTGCGACAATATCGGTATTAAAAGACGCGTCTTCGGCGGCCATATACGGATTGGATGCCGGCGCGGTGATTATTGTAACCACTAAACGCGGGCAGGTAGCGCCATCGAAAATTACTTTTACGGCCTCCTACGGATTAAGCATGAACACCGAAATGCTGCAACTGCTCGACGCCCCGCAGTACGCCTACTGGTATAACAAGGCGCGGGTAATGGACGGCAATGAGCCGGTGTTTTCACAGGAACATGTACGTAAAATGCTGGCCGGCGAAGACGGGTGGGGTAATACCAATTGGTATGAAAAAACGTTCGGCGTAGGCACCAATGCCCAATATAATGTAAATGCGTCCGGCGGTACAGAGAATATTAAGTACTTTGCCTCGCTGGGCTATTTCAACCAGACGGGTAATGTGGACAATTTCAATTACGACCGGATAAGTTTGCGGTCTAATATTGACGCCAAAATTGCGAAACATTTAACCTTAACCTTCGACGTGAGCGGACGTATTGAAAACCGCGAACGGCCGCACTTCGACGCCGACCCCAACGGGTGGCTCAATATTCCACAACAAGCTGTGCGTGCGTTACCCTTTACGCCGACGGAATGGAACGGACTTCCGGTTTCTACCCGTACGGCAAGTTTGTTTGTGAGTCCCCTGGCTGCTATCGAACATTCAGGTTACCGGACGGACAAATCAAATATCCTGCAAACGAACCTTGCCTTAAATTATGAGGTGCCGTGGGTAAAAGGGCTGAGTGCAAAATTTGCCGTATCGTATGATTACTCGAACGGAAATTCCAAACAATTTTCGACGCCCTATGAAACGATGATAGCCACCCGGCCAACCTCCCCTTCGGGGTCTATAACGTATGTAAAATCGGTTGATGGCAGAGGAAGCGACGCTACCTTATCGGAAGGCGCTACGTATAACAATACGCTGACGACCAACACCAGCCTGAGGTATGAAAACAAATTCGGCCTGCATAATATCAGCGTACTGGCATTGATGGAAACTAAACAAAGCGACTATAATTCTCTTAGCGGCTACGGCTTGGGGTATGATATTTATGACTTGGACGAATTAAGCCTGGCTTCGGATAAAAGTAAATATACCGCCGGCGGAAACAGCAGTCAAGCGCGGTGGGTCGGCTTTTTGGGACGCATCAACTACAGCTATGCCGATAAATACTTAGCCGAAGTAACCACACGGTATGACGGCTCGTACCTGTTTGCCGGTAAAAATATCAGCGGCAACCGGTGGTTGCTGACGCCGGCCGCTTCGCTCGGCTGGCGCATGTCGGAAGAAAGTTGGTTTAAAAATGCGCTTCCGTTTGTGGACAATTTCAAACTGCGCGGAGGCATAGGGCTTACCGGATTGACCAGCGGCCTGCCTGCCTATTTTTACCTGAATACGCTTAGTATTCTGAGTACGCCGGCGGTGGTTATTGGCGGCGTTGGAGTACCGGGGCTGAACACCTCTGCGCCGGCCAACATAAACCTGACCTGGGCAAAATCGCTGCAATATAATGCCGGCTTCGACGCCACCCTGTGGAAAGGCTTATTGGGGATTGAATTCGACGTGTTCTACAAATATATTTACGATATACCGGCTAGCATATCGGGGTCGTATCCCGATTCGTTCGGCGGGTACGTGCCGGGCTATGAAAATGTAAATAAACAAGACCATAAAGGGTTTGAAATTCAATTGTCGCACGAAAACCGCATCAGCGACTTCTTTTACAGGGTTACCGTCAACGGCACCTATGCCTATCGCCGTTGGCTGCACGTTGAAGAATCGCCCAACCTGCCCGATTACTTGAAATTGACCGGCAGGGAAGTAGGCTCGTTAGAGGGGCTCATTGCCCTGGGACTTTTCCAGAGCGAAGAAGAAATTGCCAACTCCGCCACTATACAGGGTTCGGCCGTGCGCGTGGGCGATGTGAAATACCTTGACCGCAACGGCGACGGTGTCATCAGCCATTATGAAAACGGCAAACAGGACTGGGGTTATGTCGGCAAGTCGGCCAACCCGAGGTTTACTGGCGGCTTGTCGTTCTACGCCGAATGGAAAGGCATTGACATTGCATTCCTCTGGCAGGGTTCGTTGGGACGGACGGTGGCGCTCACCGGTATGTACCCACTTGAAGCTACGCCCGGCGCTACCTTTCCGATTAACGACAATACATTCCTGACAAAGGCCTTTTACCATGACGGGAATACGCCCCTGTACTTAGTGGAAAATTCATGGACGCCCGAAAATCCGAATGCGGAATTTGCACGCTTAAGTATCACCGGCGGTTCCAATCAAAGCGCATGGGCTTCCACTTTCTGGTATCGCAACGGCGATTACCTCCGCTTGAAGAGCCTGCAACTCGGCTACAATATTCCGAAAAAGATACTCGATAGCATTGGCGTCAATGCGCTACGGATATACGTAGAGGGACAAAACCTTTTAACGTTTAGCGAACTGAACAAGTATGGCATCGACCCCGAACAGCCCAACGTAAACAACGGCTACTATCCCCAACAAAAGGTAGTGGCTGCCGGTATTAAATTAACCTTTTAAAAAAATAATAGTATGAAAAAAAGTATCCTATTTTTTACGGCATTTGCTTTATCGTTACTGTGGAGCGGATGCGACGAATTCCTTGATACTACGCCGACCAACAAAATATCGGATAAAATAGTATGGAACGACATTAAAGTCGCGACCATGTACAGTAATATCTTCTATGCTTACCTTGACCGGTACGGATTGTTTTCGACGCAGGAAGACGGAAATTCGCAGTTCAACGGCAACCTGACCGAAGGGTTGACCGAAACATTCAAATACGGCTCCCGGGAACTGGGCGGCCGCAACGGCGACGCCAACTGGATTGCCACCATTCCCGAACAAATCAATCCATCGTCGGATTGCCGGCTGACTATTTGGGGGCCTACCTATAACCGTATCCGGCGCGTCAACGAATTTCTGGTCGGGTTGTATGAGTTCTCGACCTTCGACGAGCAAACCAACCGCCTGTTTGAAGCGCAGGCGCGTTTCTTCCGCGCCTTTCTTTATTTCCAGCTGGCACGGCGGCATGGCGGCGTAATTCTTTATACCGACATGAATTTAGTGAAAGACAAAAACCGCTCGTCGGCAGAAGATACATGGAATTTGATTGAATCGGATTTGGATTTTGCCGCATCCGTATTGCCCGTTACGTGGGACGCCGAAAACGAAGGACGGATTACCAGAGGCGCCGTGTTTGCCTTCAAATCGCGGGCCATGCTGTATGCCGAACGTTGGCAGTCGGCCAAAAACGCCGCCGATTCGGTATTTGCTTTAAACAAATATGCGTTAACGCCCAATTACGCCGATGCTTGGAAAGGCAGTAATTCAGAATCCATTCTGGAATATAAATACCTGATTTCCGGACCCAGCCACCGTTTTGACAGAGACTATGCGCCCTTTGGGGATATAGTCAATGAAGGCGGAAAAGGCGGGCCTACGCAGGAACTGGTAGAATCGTACGAAAAAGCCAATGGCACGACAGTGGATTGGTCGCCTTGGCACAGCACGACGACCACCCCGCCGCCCTACGACCAGCTGGAACCGCGTTTCCACGCCACCGTCATTTACAACGGCTGCACATGGAAAGGAAAAATCATGGAAAATTCTGTAAACGGAACCAACGGTCGCTATATGGAATATAAATCGGAATCCTACCCGCAAGGCAGGACGGTTACCGGCTACTATCTGCGGAAACTGCTGAACGAAGCCCATATCAACCTGACGTCCGACGCCAGCACCCAAACGATGGTCGAAATCCGGCTCGCCGAAGTGTACCTCAACCGCGCCGAAGCCAACTACCGGCTAAATGTGCCAGCGGCGGCGCTGGCCGACCTCAATGCCATACGTACCCGCACAGGCGTAAATCTGCCCCCGAAAACAGGACTTACCGGAGACGCCCTCTTCGATGCTATCCGGCAAGAACGGAAAATAGAATTAGCCTGCGAAGGGCATCTCTATTGGGACATGCGCCGCTGGCGGCTCGCGCACGAGGATTATCCCAAAGGATACAACAACTACCGCGTACACGGATTGAAAATTACCGGCACGGCGCCCAATTACACCTACGAATATGTGGACTGCGACAAGGAAGACCGTAAATTCCTTGCTAAAACCTACGTGCTTCCCATTCCGTACAGTGAACTGCAAAACAACAACGCCGTCGAGCAATACAACGAATGGAAATAATGTGTTTAACTTTTAAAAAACGATATCTCATGAAAAGTAAAATATACTTACTGATACTTATGGGTGCGCTCGTTGCCTTCAACGGTTGCCAGACGCCCGACGAACTGATACCGCCTGTAGCGCATACCGGGATAAACAGCGTTACGGCGGCCTTTGAAAACGGCTCGGCCGAATTTACTGCGCTCATTACCGAAGGCATTTACGACATCGTGATACCAATACCTTATTATTATCCCGAAGCAAGCAACAATCAGGTAACGGACGCCATGCTGTCGAAAATGAAAATGAGAGCCACAGTGGATGATAATGTCTATATAGATCCCCCGCTGCTGTTCCTCGACTTGAGGCCAGAAAAGGTACATACCATTACCGTTACCGGTCAGCGGAAAGACCAAAAGCAGTATACCATCCGGAGTGAAATTCGCAAAAGCGATGCCTGCGCGATTACGGGATTTATAATCCCCTTGTCGAACAACGCCACCATGACCGGCATCATTACGGAAAGCACCAAAACCATTTCGCTGCTTACCCCCGACGAGCTGTCGCCCACGACGGCAACCGTCGTGCTGTCGCCCCATGCGACCATCAGCCCCGACCCCCGTACAACGGTCTTAGACTACAACTCCAACCAATCCCTTACGGTTACCGCCCACGACGGAACGACGGCAGTCTACACGGTTAAAAAAGAATTGCCCGCCAAACGCGCAAAAGGTATCCGGCCGGAAAGCGCCAAACTGCTATTC
>JAITKF010000069.1 GCA_031278545.1 Prevotellaceae bacterium | reverse complement strand
ATTTTGCCGCCGTAGTGGGCGTGCAGTATACGCTTATAGACCATTTGACCATCGGCGCGCGGTATAACTTCGGGTTTACGTCCGGTTTAGGTTTAATCGACGCCGCGAAAGACGCGGGGAACTCATTGACCGGTGGAGCGCACAGGGTGATTCAAGTAAGCATTGGCTGGCTCTTCTAAGCGCTTTCATACGATAAAGGGAAACGCGTTGACGGTTGCCGGCGCGTTTTTCTTTTTTGGAATGCCGACGGGCGACTATCCGGCCAGCAGGACAACTGTCCCGACGATCGCGCAGTAGAGGGCAAAGTATATCAGTTTTCCTCGTTTGACTAATTCTATCATCCACCGGCAGGCGACGCCGCCGGTGATGAAGGCGGCCGCGAACCCGACTGCCAGCGCCCCGGATGGAATGCCGGCGGCGGCTTCGGAAAAGTCGCCCTTCAGCAGGTCGAGCGTAGCTTCGCCAAGGATGGGTATCAGTACCATAAGGAAAGAGAAGCGGGCGATGGATTCTTTTTTATTGCCCCGCAAGAGGCCGGCGGCTATCGTCGCGCCGGAGCGCGAGAGGCCGGGGACGACGGCGCAGGCTTGCGCCAGCCCGATGATGAAAGCGTCGAGGAAAGATATGTGTTCCTTCGGGCGTGGGCGGGCGTATCCGGCGAACGCTAGCGCTGCCGCCGTGATCAATAGTCCGGCGCCGACGACCGCCAGCCCTGCTCCAAATAAGGCTTCGACGCGGTCTTTAAAGAAGAGGCCGACGAGGCCTACGGGAATCATCGAAAGGAGGATTTTGGCGAGGTATTGTGTTTCCCCGTTCCACCGGAAACGGGCGCTCCCCCGCAGTAGGGACGCCATCTCGCGCCATAGTACGGCGATGGTGCTGCATACGGTGGCTGCATGTACGACGACGGTGAATGTTAAATTGTCGGCGCTTTGTATGCCAAAGAGCGCTTTACCTATTTCGAGGTGTCCACTGCTGCTTACCGGTAAAAATTCTGTTAGTCCTTGCAGCAGGCCGAGGAATAGTGCTTCCCACCAGTGCATGGCCGGTTATTCGTCGTCGTTTGTGAGTGTTTTGGGTGTTCGCTTCGGCGTCGGCTTTTTCATGATTGCATAGATTTCGACCGCAAATCCCGTTACAACGAGAATCGTCGAGAGGGTGATGCGTGTGAAGCTGAACAGGGCTTCTTCGTTGAATACATTGGGGTCTTTGCTCCCGCCGCCAACCATCAGGGCAAATCCCAGTGTCATGATAGCCAGTCCGGCGCCGATGTATTTGTAATTGCCCCGGTCGATGGCAAATGGTTTAGCCGGCGCTTGTTTTCCTGTTTTTTCTGTGCCGGCGGGGGTTGTTTTGTGGTCGGCTGCTTTGGTTGTTTGTGGTTTGCCGGGCGCCGCCGGCGCTGGTTTCTTTTTGTAAGGCGTTTTCTTTGACATATATTAAATGGTTAATGCAAAATGAATGCGGTTTTATCGTTAGAAATATAATTCGTCGTTATTTAATCGTAGGAACCGGCTGACCGAAAAATAGGTAGATAGCCAGCTGATAAATATTCCCAGTAGTAATAGAATGAAGAACAGGATGCCGACAAGTGTCATGTCGACCAATCCGAGGAGTTCGCTAAATTCGCTTTGAACGATGTATATCATTCCGGAGATTAAGAGGATGGCGATGACGGCTGCGCTGATGCCCTGCCAGACGCTACGTATCAGGAAGGGTCGCCGGATGAACGCCCGTGTGGCGCCGACCAGTCGCATGGTGTTTATCAAAAATCGTTTGGAGTAGATGCTCAGCCGGATGGTGCTATTGATTAGTACGATGGAAATGAAAAATAGCAGGACGATAAATACCAGCATCACGAGTCCTATTTTATGGATGTTTTTGTTGATTGCGTTGATGAGGGAATGTTGGTAGGAAATTTCCCGGATGTAGGGAATGGCCTGCAATTGTTGTTCGATGGCCGCCACGCTGTCGGCGTTGGCATATGCCGCCGTGAGTTTGACTTCGATGGATACCGGCAACGGATTGTGTTCAAATGTGGCGAGGAAATCAGTGCCTAAGAGTTCTTCCATTTCTTTGGCGGCTTGTTCTTTGGAGATGTAGCGTGTGTGCCTGACGAAGGGGGCGGCGTCCAGCTCTTTACGTACCCACGCGGCGTCGGCTTCACTGACGTTGTCGTCCAAAAATACCGACAAACTTAATGTTTCTTTGAAGAATACCGACAACCGGTGCGCATTCAGCGCCAGCATTCCCGAGGCGCCTAATAAAAACAGCACTAAGGAGGTACTGATAACCGCCGATACGTATGTACTGCGTATCCGGGACGACATCATTCGTTGATTGCGTGTAGACATAGTTGTATTCTAATAAATTGCCGTTGTTCTAACGGGCTACAAAGGTACGAAAGTTTTTCTTATTTTCGCTTATGCTAATAGGTCAACGGGCGTGAAGGCTGAGACGTCGAATAAGCCGCCGGTGAAGATTTTCAGTTCAGGGATGACAATTAAGGATAAAAATGAAAGAGTCATAAACGGCGACGTAAGCCGGCATGCTTGTGTTTTAGCCTGCCGGAGCAGGGCGTCGTATTGCCGGGCAACGGCTTCTACCGGTTCTGTGCTCATCAATCCAGCTACCGGCAGTGGTAGAAAGACGGAGGAAGCCTCGTTACCACAGGCGATGCCGCCTTTATTCCGGATAACCGTATTCATCGCATGTACTAAATCCGCGTCGTCAACGCCAACGGCAATGATGTTATGGCTGTCGTGCGCAATGCTAGTGCACAGCGCGCCGGATTGTAGCCCAAAGCCGTGTACAAAGCCGATGGCCGGGGTGGCCGCTTTTTCGTATCGGCTTAGTACGATGACTTTTAAAATGTCCGCGCCGGTATTTGAGGTTAGTGTTTTTGTCCCGGGAGAGACGAGCAGGCTTTGCGGAACGAGTCTTGTTTTCGTATATAGGCTTTTATCGAAGACCTCAATCACTCGTACCTGACCGTCGCCGGCAACCGGCGCTTCCAATTGCGAGTGTGTGATTTCCGATGCTTTGAAATGATTAATTACACGCGGCTTATGGTTGCCGGACGAAAGGGCGCCATCCGGTTCGCCGGCGGTCGGACGGTCGCGGTCATATACTTTTTTCCCGTTGATATAGGTCTGTAATATGGAAAAGTGTTCCAAACTATCTACGACAATACAATCGGCAAAGTCATTTAGTCGCAATAAACCGACGGGCAGCGCGTAGTGATTGACCGGATTCCATGAGAACGCCTGTAATAAATTAAATAGATGCAGGTTTTTGGCTAATCCTCGTTTGAATAAATCCGGAAACACGCCCCGCTGAAGGTCGTGTACCCCGCAGTCGTCCGTGCAAATCATGACCGATGACGGATAGCTGTTAATCAACGGGTAAAGTTGGTCGAACCGCCGTGCCGCGCTGCCCTCGCGGATAATCACTTTCATTCCCAGATTCAGCTTCTCTTCCGCTTCGCAAATGTCTTCACATTCATGGTCGGTCGAGATGCCGGCGCGGAGGTACTTTTTCAGGTCGTCGCCGCTTAGCGCCGGGGCGTGCCCGTCTATAGGCTTGCCGTGCCTGTGCGCGGCGGCAATTTTGTTCCACACCTCCGGGTCATCCTGTACAACGCCCGGGTAGTTCATCATCTCGGCCAGGAAGTAGAGGTCGTCGCGTTGCAACAACTGCTCTACCGCCGCCACGTCCAATACCGCGCCGGAAGTTTCAAATGAACTTGCCGGCACGCATGACGGTACGCCGAAGAAAAACTTAAACCCGGATTGCGCCGCATCGGCAATCATAAAATCAATCCCTTCTATGCCCATCACATTGGCTATTTCGTGCGGGTCGGCGACAGCGGCCACTACGCCGTGTTTAACGGCCTCGCGGGCAAATGCGGACGGCGTCAGCATACTGCTTTCTATGTGCACATGCGCGTCGATGAACCCGGGAAGGATGTAGTGTGTCTCCGGCACCGGCCCCCGCTCAATGCGTACAATCCGGCCGTCGGCGATATGCAGCCGCCCCGAATAGCATTCCTGTTGCTCCATATCTACAATATTCCCGCTTAAACACAATCCTTCGCTTGTTTCCATAAAATCTTCCCGTTTCAGTTGGAAGGTTTGCGGCGAGGAATACGGATTAGTTCGTTGAAAAATTACGGCCATATATATTTACTCCTTAAAAATATGTTTAGTACGCAAAGGTAATGTTTTTTTGTGACGTGAAGCGCACCGGCGAAGGATGAAAATAGAGGAAAGGATGATATGGAGGCCGCTCTCTATGCCGCTCTGTGTAGTTTGGGGCAATTGTCCACGGTTTATTGTCCGCTTTATTAAAAACGTTGCTATCCCTTTCCGGTGCATTATGAGGCGCTTAAATCTGCGCGTACATTTTTTTTATAAAAGAAATTGCATTCTGCAAAAAAAATGCTACCTTAGCGGTCTTGTTTCATACTATAAAAAAAACGCTTATGTTAAACAAAGTAATGTTGATTGGAAATGTGGGCAGAGACCCCGAAATTCGTCATTTGGAAAATGGCGTAGCAGTAGTAACGTTGCCGATAGCAACGACCGAACGGTATAAAGATCGTAATGGGGACTTCAAAGAACAAACCGAATGGCACACGGTGGTGTTCTGGCGAAATCTGGCGGAGATTGTGGAAAAACACGTCCATAAGGGCAGTCAGGTGTTTATTGAAGGCCGTTTGCGCACGCGAAGCTGGGAAGACCAGAGCGGGCAAAAACGATTTATTACCGAAATTGTAGCCGATACCATGCGCCTCTTAGGTCGCCGTGCCGATAGTCAGGAGTCGAGAACCGTTACGGCGGCGTCTACTCCCGAAATTGTCGATACAGCGGGAGAACACGACGATCTGCCGTTTTAATGGGTTGAATGTGGTCGTCCAGTAGGGACAGGCCTGCGTAGCTCTCCTCCGCTGCCGGGGATGGACGTGTGCGGGTCTGTGTCCGTAAGCTAAAGCCTACGGTTAATAAAGTATTGTCCCTGCGGGACTGGCCTGCGTAGCTCTTCCCCGCCAGCGGGGGTGGAATAGTTCTCAGTTCTTAACTCTTAACTCTTAGTTCTTAACTCTTAGTTCTTAGTTCAAAAAAATTTCCCTCTTTTTTCAACTTTTTTTGGCTGATTTTAAAAAAAGTCATACCTTTGCCGCCGATACCGTTTTTTTGATTAAATTTCTTGTTTAATCAAAGGCCGCTGCAACGCGCTGATAACAGGAAGAAAGGAAGAGGACTCCCCCTCCCAAAAAACGAATTGGGGGAAGAATCGAGGGGCAAGTGGGCTTGTTTAGGCTACCCTAACAGATATAAAAACAGCGCGTTGAAGAGTGAAAATCGGGGGACGAATTAGGGGATGAATCGACGTCCTG
>JAITKF010000038.1 GCA_031278545.1 Prevotellaceae bacterium | reverse complement strand
GGCTAATTTGTTCCGTAAGTCTTCGATGATTTTTTCGGCGAAAACCCGCCGTTCGTCGGGCGTGTGGTAGTCGTTGATGCTGCTTGCGCCGAGTTGTTCAAAACGGCGACGCTCCATGCGGTCGGTCTGCGGGTCGCGTTGCGATAGCTCTACATACCACCTTTTTCGGATGTCCCCCTTGCGGTCGCACAGGTGCGGATGGATCAAAATTTTTTTTCTACGCATTGTCTTAAATTTTTTAGCAAAAATCCAATGCATAGGATGTTCTTAATTGTACCTAAACTGTATCTGACTGTATCTATATTATCGCCTGCTAATCGCAAAACGGTAATTTTGAATTACTTTGTCTGTTTAGTCGGGGTGACAGGACTCGAACCTGCGACCTGATGCTCCCAAAGCACCTGCGCTAGCCAACTGCGCTACACCCCGTGTGTGTTTTATTATTAGTTTCCCGTTCTACGCATTCTTTGTATTATTTTATGCGTCGTATTGTTTGGGGGCTGCAAAGGTACGTTTTTTTTTATGGATTTTTGTTAAATTTCTGAGAATACAGCAGCCAGCGTACCGGTATTTCGTGGCGTCCGGCGCGGAGGTAGTCTTCGTGGAGGCAGGGGATGTAGCGGCAGCGTCCGTCGGCGAGGGGGATTTGTAGCCACCAGTGGCCGGTGATGGTGTCGTGTAGAAATTCCAATGTTTTTCCGTGGTCGTCCATTTCTACGATCATACGTTCAAGGTGTTCTTCCGATTTGTCGGAGATGTCTAAGCGGTTGCGTACGGCAATTCCTTCGAGCAGGTGCCAGAGTGTATGGGCGGCTGTTTGCGCGGTCAGTGATTGGGAGTCGAGGCCGGGGCCGACGCCAGCAAGATGAAAGGAGGTTAATTTTAGGGCGCGTCCGGCGAAGGCTGCCAGTTGGCATATTTCTTCGGCATAGAGTCCGTTGGGCGAAGGCTGCCGGGTGTCGGGCGCATCGGCGGCGCGAACGGCGCAGAGGTTGAAGAACGTGTGTGCCGATTCGCGGAGCAGGGGTTCGGCCAGTGCAGTGTTATCGCGGAAGGCGCCCAATCGCAGGGTTTCGTAGAAGTGGTCGTGTAGCCATGCGAGACTGTCAGGCGATGAGAGGTAGGTTTGAAAGCCGATGATCGATAGGGTCTCTAATTGTGGATGCGTCCATACGGGGCAGTACAGGTCTTCTTGTCCGGCGTCGGTGGAAGGCGTGACGATGGCGGCGGAGAAGGGTCGGTCAGCTGGAGTGTAGGGGACATCGCCGAGGCTGATGGCAACGGTGTTTTTGCGTATGCAGGCGTCGATTAATGCAGGGGCGGCGTCGTCAGTGCATTCCGTGTATAGAACGGGGGCGTCGTACTGGTGTGCGTGCAGCGTTTTCAGGGCTTCGATTATCGGGAGGTACGCCGCCGTGCTGATGATGGCCGCCAGCGACGGGGAGTAGCCGGCGGCCAGTGGTGTGTTTTCTATGTGGTGGATGGCGTGTTGCATGGTGCATCAGGCTTCGGACGTTTTGTTTCAGGCTTTACGTTTTAGGCGTTTTGTAGGTCTTGCGGGCGCTTTGTCTTTTTGCGACTCGATGAGGGATAGGCATGCTTCTATTGTGAGGGCTGCGGGGTCGGTGCCTTTTGGGATTTTATAGTTGCGTCCGGCGTGTGTTATGTATGGTCCAAAGCGTCCGTTTAGTACTTGTATGTCGTGCTGCTCGAAGGCTTTGATATATTTTTCTTTTTCTCGGCGGCGTTTTTCTTCAATCAGTTCGATGGCGCGTTCGAGGGTGATGGTGTAAGGGTTGTCGTCTTTTTTAAGCGATGCGAAGCTGGAGCCGAAGCGGACGTATGGTCCAAAGCGTCCGTTGGAGGCAGTGATTTCGTTACCTTCGTATGTTCCGAGCGTGCGTGGCAGGGCAAATAGTTGGAGGGCGTCTTCCAGTGTGATGCTTTCTATTAGCTGGCCTTTTTGGAGTGGGGCAAATTGTTTTTTTTCGTCGTCGGTACAGCCTAATTGTACCAGCGGGCCATAGCGTCCGATGCGGGCGAATACCGGTTTACCGGTTTTCGGATCGTCGCCCAGTCGTCGTTCGGCATTGGCCGGACGGCTGTCGCGAAGTGTTTTGTCTACGTTTTCGTGGAACGGTGTATAGAATTTGTCAATCATGTTATTCCATTGTAATTTTCCTTCGGCAATGGCGTCGAATTCTTCTTCGATATTGGCTGTGAAGCTATAGTCGACGATGTCATTAAAATTTTCATTCAGGAAATCATTGACCACTATTCCGATGTCGCTAGGGAAGAGTTTAGCTTTTTCAGCGCCGGTGATTTCGGTCAGTGTTTTTCTGGTAATAGTTTGTTTTTGGAGGGATAGCTGTAAGTAGGGGCGCGGCGTACCGGGGCGGTCTTCTTTTGTGACGTAGCCACGCTGGATGATGGTAGAGATAGTGGGGGCGTATGTCGATGGCCGTCCTATGCCGAGTTCTTCGAGGCGTTTGACTAAGCTGGCTTCGGTGTAGCGCGGCGGACGTTGGGAGAATCGTTCGGTGGCGGTGATTTCGCGAGCGTTTAGCGGCTGATTTTGTTGCAGGGGGGGTAGCAGTCCACTGTCGGTTTTGTCTTCCTGTTCGTCGTCGTCACTACTCATGTAGACTTTTAAGAAACCGTCGAAGAGGATGATTTCGCCGGTGGCGATAAAGGTTTGCGTGGCGGTAGAGATGTGGATGGTTACAACTGTTTTTTCCAGTTGCGCGTCAGCCATTTGCGAGGCGATTGTACGTTTCCATATCAGGTCATAGAGTTTTCGCTCCTGCGGGGTTCCTTCTATGGTTGTATTTTCCATGTAGGAGGGGCGGATAGCTTCGTGTGCTTCCTGCGCGCTTTTGGATTTGGTGGCAAACTGGCGTGTTTTGGCGTACTCTTTTCCAAATAATTTTTCGATGGCAGCGGCGGCGCTTTTCAGCGCTACGTTCGACAGGTTGGTAGAGTCGGTACGCATGTAAGTGATAAGGCCTGCTTCGTAGAGTCGTTGGGCGATGGTCATGGTTTGGTTTACGGAGAATCCGAATTTGCGGGAGGCTTCCTGTTGGAGGGTCGAGGTAGTAAATGGGGGGGCTGGTGTTTTTTTGGTTGGTTTTTTTTCGATGCCAGTAATGCTGTAAGCGGCGGTTTTGCATTTTTCCATAAACTGCATGGCAGTGGCTTCGTCGGCAAATTTTTCGGACAGGTCGGCTTTGAGGGTGAAGGCGGCGGCGGTATTGAGCGGTTCAAACAGTCCGTTCACTTTGAAAAAAGGAATGCTTTTGAAGTGGATAGTTTCGCGTTCACGTTCAACTATTAAGCGGACGGCGACGGACTGTACCCGTCCGGCCGACAGTCCGCCCTGCCGTCCTTGTACTTTTTTCCACAGTACGGGTGATACTTCAAATCCTACGAGGCGATCAAGTACGCGGCGCGCTTGTTGGGCATTGACCAGGTTCATATCTACGCGGCGGGGGTTTTCGATGGCGTGGAGGATAGCGTTTTTCGTGATTTCGTGGAAGACGATGCGCTTGGTTGTCGCTGGATCTAATTTCAGCACTTCCATTAAATGCCATGCAATGGCTTCTCCTTCGCGGTCTTCGTCGGAGGCGAGCCAGACCTGCTTGGCTTTTGAGGCTACGTTTTTTAATTCGGCTACGACTTTTTTCTTATCAGGCGATATTTCGTAGTCAGGTTGAAAATGATTGGCGATATCGACGCCCAGCTGATCTTTCTTCGACAGGTCACGAATATGTCCGAAGCAGGATTTTACGAGATAGTCCCCGCCTAAAAATTTTTCAATGGTCTTGGCTTTTGCCGGTGATTCTACGATAACTAAATTGTCTTGCATACGTTGTTTTTACTATTTTTAATATGTAGCGTTTTTTTTGCAAAGTAAATGATAAAAAGGGGTACAATCCAAATTTTTTATATTATTTTTGCATTTCTTAAAGAAAATGATACACATGACAAAGATACAAAAAACAAAGAAACATTCTGCTAAATCGTACATAAAAACAGGCGTCCGGTGGTTTTGGACGGCGGTGGCCGTCGGGCTGGCGTCTATCACGCTGCTTTTTACGGCCGCCGGGCTATTTGGACATATCCCCTCGTTCGAGGAACTGGAGAACCCGAAAAGTAATCTTGCAACTCAGATTTTTGCCGACGACAAGGACAAGTCGGGTAAGCATATTGTACTGGGTACATTCCATATCGAAAACCGCTCGTATGTCGCCTACGACGAACTTTCGCCCGATTTGGTAAACGCCCTGATTGCAACGGAAGACATTCGCTTTTATAGCCACTCGGGAATTGATTTCTACAGTCTGGGGCGCGTCGCGGTCAAAACGATTCTCGGAGGCGACAGGCGCTCGGGCGGCGGCAGCACCATTTCGCAACAGCTGGCGCTGAACCTCTTTTCGGAACGGGAGACCAACAAGTTGAAGCGGGCGATATGGCAAAAGCCGGCGGAGTGGATTACGGCCGTCCGGCTGGAACGTAACTATACCAAGGAAGAGATTATTGCGATGTACCTTAATACGGTATTCTACGGCAGTAATGCATATGGAATCCGAGCAGCCGCCTCGACATATTTCGGGAAACATCCCTCGCAGCTGACGACCGAAGAGGCCGCCATGCTGGTCGGACTGGTCAATGCGCCGACGATGTACAGCCCCATCCGTAACTACGAACGCGCGGTCGCCCGCCGCAATCATGTACTTTCACAAATGGCCAAATACCATTTTATCACACCCCCAGCGAGCGATTCACTCAAACAACTTCCGATTACATTGACCTACCAGATGCAGGACCACCTGGCGGGACAGGCGCCCTATTTCCGCGACATGCTGCGCCGGATTATGAATATGCCGCAGCCGGAACCCGCCCGCTACCGCGATAATTACGCCACCTACCAACGCGACTCCGCCACATGGCATTCAGACCCCTTCTACGGCTGGCTCCACAAGAACATCAAACCCGACGGTACACGCTACGACCTCGACCGCGACGGGCTGAAGATTTACACGACCATTGACTCACGGATACAACGTTATGCGGAAGAGGCGGTCGTCGAGCACCTGAAAAACGACCTGCAGCCGGCGCTCGACGCCGAACTACAACGCCGGACACATTTCCCGTTCCCAAATGGAAGAAGCCAGACACTGAACGCACAAACTATCCGGCAAGCAATCGTCGCTAGCGAACGCTACCGCATAATGAAGCAACAGAATGAGACAGAGAAATCGATCGAGGTGGCGTTTAAAAAGCCGGTACGGATGACCGTATTCTCGTGGCAACGCGGGAATGTTGATACACTAATGTCGCCCCTCGACTCCATCCTATACTACAAAGCCATACTACGCGCATCGGTCATGGCCATCGAACCGCATACAGGCTTTGTACGCGCCTACGTCGGAGGCCCGAATTATTTCTATTTTAAATACGACAACGCCCGGCAATCACGCCGGCAAGTAGGCTCGACAATTAAACCCTTCCTCTATACACTGGCGATGCAAGAAGGCCGCTCACCCTGCGACCGCGTACTCAACGTACAACAAACATTCATCGTCGGCGATACAACATGGGCGCCCCGTACAACCGAACGGGAAGAATGGATCGGTAAAATGGTTACACTCAAATGGGGACTGACCAACAGCAGCAATAATATCTCGGCTTACCTGATGAAACAATTCGGGCCGGAGGCGCTGATTACCATGCTACACAAAATGGGCGTACAAAGCGACCTGCTACCGGTGCCATCGCTATGCCTCGGCTCATGCGACATCTCGCTCTACGAAATGACCGGCGCCTACAATACCTTTCCCAGCCAGGGAATGTTCATCGAGCCATTCTTCGTTACCAGCATTAAAGACAAAGATGATAACCTCCTGACGACATTCATTTCCCATAAACGCGAAGCCATCAGCAAAGCGGCAGCCTACCGTACGGTCAACCTGATGCAAGGCGTCGTCAACGAAGGCACGGCGCGCAGACTACGCACCCGCTACATTCCCGAAGGGCAAGTAGCCGGTAAAACAGGAACAACCAATGACCAGTCCGACGGCTGGTTTATCGGCTACATGCCACGCCTCACCGCCGGCGTGTGGGTCGGATGCGAAAGCCCCGAAGTACATTTTGAAAGTTTGGCGCTGGGCGGTGGCGGCAACATGGCATTACCCATCTGGGGACTCTTCATGAAAAAAGTACTGGCCGACCCGCGACTGAACGTCCAGACGACCGACTTGTTCGACGTCCCCCCCGGCGTTCCCGAAGCTTACTCCTGTACTGGCGGCGACGAGGATGGGGAACTATATGCCATCGGCAGCGACAATTTCTTTTAATCCGTAACTATCTCCCGCAAGGACGACGCGCTATTAACCATATACTTCAGCGTACGGCCACTCCTGCAGCGGGGACGCCTTACATCTCAATTACATAAAATCTAATTGAAAATATTTGTTAGACTTTATATAAATATCACGTATCATCAATTAGCATTATACTTATGGGATGACCGTTTCTAATAGGCGGCATGTACTGCGACGCAGGGAAAAAGAGCGGCGTCTTTGTGGGCGGCAGCGTGCATGTTTCGGTATGGGGAGTATTGTGTATGAGGAGAAGTTTGAGAGTGTAACGGAGGGGAGCGGCGGGCTGTTAAGAACGCGTAAGAAAATGAGGGGATTGTGCATTGCCCGTGGATGGTTGGTTGTGTGCGGTACGTGATTCTCCGTAGGGTTATGGGTTTTATTCGGGTAATCCGGTGGCGGCGTTGCGGGCGCCGTCGCTTAGCGGCATTTTTTCTGCACTGCCTGTAACATGTCTGCTACCATAATTTCCAGCGTCCATTCGGGCTGCCATCCCCAGTCGGAACGCGCCGCCGAATCATCGACCGACGCCGGCCAGTAGCGGGCAATTTCGCGGCGGAAGTCGGGTTTGTAGTCGATCGTGAAATCGGGAATGTATTTTTTGATTACGTTTGCCAGAATTTCGGGCGTAAAGCTCATCGCCCCGACATTGTAGTTGCCGCAATGCCGTAGTAGTCGTCGGTCGGCTTCGAGCAAGGCGATGGTGGCGCGGATGCAGTCGGGCATATACATCATCGGCAGGCAGGATTCGCTGCTGAGAAAACAGGTGTAATGCCTGTTTTTGACCGCTTCATAAAAGATTTCTACGGCGTAGTCGGTGGTGCCGCCGCCGGGCATGGTTTTGTTGCTGATAATGCCCGGATAACGGATGCCGCGAAAGTCTATGCCTGTTTTTTTAAAATAATAGTCGCCCAACAGCTCGCCTACCACTTTGGTTACGCCGTACATGGTGTTCGGCGTGAGGACGGTTTCCTGCGGGGTGTCGTACAGTACTGACTGCGGCCCGAAAACGGCAATCGAACTGGGTACCATCACGCGGTCGAGGCGGTGTTTGACGCCCAGCCGGATAACATTCAGCAGGCCGTTGATGTTAATGTTCCATGCTAAGTCGGGGTTCTTTTCGCCGGATGCCGAGAGGATAGCCGCGAGGTTTACTATGGTATCAATCCTGTGCCGCTCGATGGCTTGCTCGATGGCCGAGCTGTCGGTTACATCTATTTTTTCAAATACGTTGTCGGGGAAAAGATGGTTGGTATCTTCGTGTATGTCGGCCACTACGATATTCTCCTTGCCGTAGCGGGCGTTAAAAGCCGCTGTCAGTTCCGAGCCTATTTGTCCGAGAGCGCCGATGACTAAGATTTTTTGCATGGGATTTTTTTGAGAGGTTAAATGGTGTGGGCTAAACTCTTTGTAAAATTATTTTTCGGATTTATTCCTAAGAAGCCGCTCTAATTCTGCAATTCTCTTATCTTTTTTTGCTATTGCCTTCTTATCTTTTTTAAGCGTCTTCTGATTTTCTTCAAGCGTTGTTTTCTCTTCTTTGAGTTTTTTCTTAGTTTCGAAAAGCTTTTTCTGAAGCACTTTAAGTTTTTTCTTAGTTTCCCTGAGTTTTTTCTTAGTTTCCCTGAGCTTATTCTTTTTTTCCTCGAGTTTATTCTTTTTTTCTTTGAACTTTTTCTTTTTTTCTTCGAGTTTATTCTTTTTTTCTTTGAGCTTATTCTCTTTTTCTTCGAGTGTTTTCTCTTTTTCTTCAAGTTTTTTCATGGATAAGTTGTGTTGCAGGTTTGCAATATGCAGAAGCTCTTTTTCGTCTTCTATTTCTTTCCGTTTTTTTGGGTCGACACCTATCTCGTAGAGAATGTCGGTAATAAGGTTGATATTTTTATCGTCTGTTTGATAGGGGTATGCTTTCATTACATCCGAATTTTCCATGATAAAATGCTTCTGTTCAAAGATGTTGAGTAATTTATTAAGGTTTGTCGTATAGCGTACGTTGGCGATTCTGCCTACCTGAATGACGTAGCTGTTGTGTGTAAGGGTTTCGGTAAATTTCGACTTTTTCCGAAAGGATTTGTTGTATATCATGTCGATGTAAGTACGTCCGACTTTAAAGCACGGGCTGATTATGCCGGCGAGGTTGTGGCCCAGTATGTAGATGGAGATAACAGGGAGTGTTATTTCTTTGCCGTCGATGACGCCTACTCTTACATTCCTATTTCTAAGGTATCTACGGGATCGCAGGATGTCCTCTGTGCCCCATGATTTCCACAGTTCGATTAATATCTTGAGGGGCGTGCCGTCGGCGTCACGAATGGTGGCCATGAAGTCTAATCGGAACATAGAACAATGGGGGGCTATTTCTTTTATTTTGCTCTTGTTTTTATCTTTGTCCAAAGACTTCGATTTGTTGCGTTTAGAAAAGAACTCTTGTGGTATCACGGAGAGGTCGTCTATCGGTTTTTTAATAATCGTGTTGATGAAAAATTTCGCTACCTGCTGGTTTTCCATCAATTGTTTAAACACCGTATCGTATATCGGGTTGGCGATGATAAAGTGTTTGCCTGATTCCTTAATTCCTTCATTTGTTTCCATTACTATTTTTAAATTTAATGTTTTTATTTAATGTTATTTTTTAGTGTTGTTACAAGCTGCAAAATTAATATATTTTTTTGTATTTTTGCAGTCATGAAAACAGATAGCCCTTTAAATATTCCTGCTACCCGTATCCGCCACCCGCTACAGTGGGTGCCATCCGTCTATTTCGCCATGGGGATGCCCTTTGTGATGCTGTCGTTAGTGTCGGTCATTATGCTTAAAGATCTTGGGGTCGCCAATGCGAAAATTACCTTCTGGACGTCACTGATTATTCTCCCGTGGACGCTGAAACCGCTTTGGAGCCCGTTTTTGGAAATGTTTCGCACGAAAAAGTATTTTGTGGTCGGCACACAGTTGATTACCGGACTGTCGTTTGCTCTGCTTGCCCTGAGTTTGCCGCTGCCCGACTTTTTTACCTACGCTATCGCGCTTATGGGGCTGATTGCTTTCAGCGGCGCCACCCACGACATCGCCACCGACGGTATTTATATGAACGAACTGAATGCATCGACGCAGGCTACATATATCGGCTGGCAGGGTGCGTTTTTCAATATCGCCAAAGTGGTATGCAACGGCGGGCTGGTTTTTCTGGCGGGTATGCTGATGAAAAGCATCGGGACGCTCTATGCATGGATGGTCATCACAGGCATCTGCGCGGGGGTGATGATAGCGCTGAGCCTTTACCATAGCCGGATGTTGCCCTTAGGTGGCGCGGCGGACAAAATCAAAAGTTTCAAAGACGGATGGCTCTCGTTTACGGAAGTATTTGCGACGTTCTTTCGCAAACGGTATATCTGGTACTATATGGCGTTTATCATCCTTTACCGGCTGGCCGAAGGACTGGCAATAAAGGTGCTGCCTCTTTTCCTGAAAGCCGACTTTGCGGAAGGCGGTATGGGACTGACGAACGAAAACTACGGGCTGATTGTCGGCACGCTGGGTACGCTGGCCTTTATCCTCGGCTCCATTTTGGCGGGGCATTTCGTCTCGAAAAAAGGCCTGCGCCGGACGCTGTTCCTGCTTTGCTGCACCATCAACCTGCCGTTCCTGTTCTACCTGCTGCTGGCCATCTACCAACCTGCCCAAATGACGCTTACCGGAACGGCCATCGTGTGCGAATATTTCGGCTACGGCTTCGGCTTTGTCGGGCTGACGCTGTTTATGATGCAGCAAGTCGCCCCCGGTAAGCACAAAATGGCGCATTATGCCTTTGCCAGCGGTATTATGAATCTTGGCTATATGCTGGCCGGTATGGTCAGCGGCTGGATTAGCGACAGCTTCGGATACGAACTGTTTTTTGTCATTGTGGCCATAGCCATGATCCCGGCGCTGGCGCTTTCGCGGATTGTGCCGTTTACACACAGCGGAGAGTAGAGTTAAGGACGATAAACTAAGAACAATGAATGGATAAAAATAGTTCCACCACTAAACAACAAAATAAAACAATAACTCCACAAAATGAACAAAATGAACAAAGCGCCCTTTCCTTGGGAAAATAAGCCTGCCGGCGACAGAGGCGTGATTTGGCGGTATTCGGCCAATCCGATTATTCCCCGCGACCTACTCAGCACGTCGAACAGTATTTTTAACAGCGCGGTCGTGCCGTTTGACGACGGCTATGCGGGTGTGTTCCGTTGCGACGACACCAACCGCCGCATGCGCCTGCACGCAGGATTCAGCGTCGACGGTATCCATTGGAATATCGACGAAGACGACATCCGCCTCATTGACGCCGACGCCGAAATAGGCGCGTGGGTATACGGCTACGACCCGCGTGTGATATGGATCGATGACCGCTACTATGTTACATGGTGCAACGGCTACCATGGCCCCACTATCGGCTGTGCATGGACGACCGATTTCCGGACATTCCACCAGTTAGAAAATGCCTTCCTGCCATTTAACCGTAACGGGATTCTTTTCCCGCGAAAAATCAACGGCCGCTTTGCTATGCTCTCGCGCCCGAGCGACAACGGACATACGCCTTTCGGAGATATTTTTTACAGCGAATCGCCCGACATGACGTTCTGGGGACGGCACCGCCACGTCATGTCGCCCGCTAAATTTGAACTGAGCGCATGGCAGTGCACCAAAATCGGTGGCGGCCCGATACCCGTCGAAACACCCGACGGGTGGCTGTTGTTATATCACGGCGTACTGACATCATGCAACGGGTTTGTATACAGTTTTGGTTCGGCGTTGCTCGATCTGCACGAACCATGGAAAGTACTTGCCCGCAGTGGCCCTTACCTGCTCTCGCCGCAAAAAGACTACGAGTGCATAGGCGATGTGCCTAATGTAACATTCCCTTGCGCCGCCCTGCACGACACGGCCACCGGACGCCTCGCCATCTACTACGGCTGCGCCGACACCGTAACCTCGCTGGCGTTCGGCTACGTCGATGAAATCGTGGCGTTCACCAAACGAACCAGCATAGTGTAACGATTGAATATTACCGGCAAAGGCTGCTGTCCGGACAGTGATTCTTGGAATTTTGTGAACTTTATGATACAACGGAAATAGTCAATAATCAATAAAAAACGCGACGTCGTGCTATTGCTATCGTTGTCTTGTATGAGGTGATTCCGCCTTCATACTTCCTACTTCAAAAAATCCCCCGCAGGCGCGCTTCGCGCGTCATAAAAAAAACGTATTTTTGTATAAAAGAAAAAAACGATTTAATCATTCATCCTTAATTTGTCCTGTTATGAATATAATAACTGCAACTGTTCGCGCCTTGAGCCGGTCGCGTCTGCGCCGGCAGGAAGACTGCAAACGGCAGCCGCATGTATACCAGCAAACGATTTTCAAATCGCTCCTGGCGGCGGGATGTGCGACACAATTCGGCCAACGATACCATTTTACCAGCCTCTCGACCATCGCACAATTCCAGCAGCGCGTGCCGCTGCACGAGTACGACCGGTTGAAACCCTACATCGACCGCATGAGACAGGGCGAGCAGCGGGTGCTGTGGAACACACCCGTCCGCTGGTTTGCCCAATCGAGCGGCACGACGGCCGACAAAAGTAAATTTATCCCCGTAAGCAGGGAATCGCTGTACGGATGCCACTATCAGGGCGCGCGCGATGTGCTGATGTGGTATGTCAGCAACTATCCCGACACCCGTATGTTCAACGGGAAAGCATTGACACTGGGCGGCAGCCATCGCCCCGAAGCCCATGGTCGGATACGCCACGGCGACCTGTCGGCCATCCTCATCCACAACGCCCCGCGCTATGCGGAATGGATACGCACGCCGGCGCGGGAGGTCGCGCTGTGTCCCGATTTTGAAACAAAAGTGCAACGTATCGCTAAACAAACCATCCGGCAAAATGTAACGAATTTCGCCGGCGTACCCTCGTGGAATCTGGTACTGATAAAACGAATATTAGAAATCTCTGGCAAGGACAACCTGCTCGACGTGTGGCCCAATCTGGAACTGTTTATGCATGGCGGCATCAGTTTTGAACCGTACCGCGAACAATACCGCCGCCTTATCCCATCCGACCGGATGCGCTACCTCGAAATCTACAATGCCTCGGAAGGGTTCTTTGCCCTGCAAGACGACCCGAACGACGCAGGAATGCTGTTGTTGAACGACGTCGGGATTTTTTACGAATTTATTCCGATGAACCGGCTGGCCGACGCGCTCGCCGGTTCGTTTACCACCTTCGATACTATCGAAACGGTGAAAACAGGCGTCAATTATGCGATGGTGATTACTACCAACGGCGGCCTGTGGCGTTACCTGATCGGCGACACCATCCAATTCACAGCCACCTATCCGCACAAAATAAAAATCACCGGACGCACGCGGCATTTTATTAATGTCTTCGGCGAAGAATTAATTGTCGATAACGCCATTGTCGCGCTGAAAGCCGCCTGCCAAGCCACCGGCGCGCAAGTAGCGCATTATACGGTTGCCCCGATTTTCATGGACGATACCGCCAAAGGCAGCCACGAATGGCTCATCGAGTTCGACACGCCGCCGACCGACATGGATGCGTTTGCCGACCGTCTGGACGCTGAACTGTGCAAAGTCAATTCAGACTACGAAGCCAAACGCTCGAAGAATACAACCCTCAACCGGCTTACGTTGACCGTCCTGCCAGCCGGCTCTTTTTACGAATGGATGCGCCGGCGCGGTAAGCTCGGAGGACAAAACAAAATCCCGCCATTGTATAATACGCGGCAATATGCCGAAGAATTAGGAATGAAGAATTAGGAACCCGCTGCCGCCGGCTTCGTGCTATGGATATTATTTCCCTACAGGAAATGCCTTTCCAAAAAACAACCGCCCACTTGCACAGGCGGCTGCTATAACTAATCCAGTGTACTGGAAAACCTTGCCGGTGTACCCGTAAACACTGGCTGATAAAGTGACGGTATGTAAACGTATTGATTTGCCGTATCCCTTGCTCTGCAAGGTTCTCAGCGAGTAATGTGCAACAACTGATTGTTTATCAGTTAGTTGTGTGAGTTACAGGTAGAATTAAATATCAAACAAAACGAAGTTACTTCGGTGTCTAAGGGACGCGAAGCAGAAATACTCGTGTGTTTTGAAATATTCATCTTTTGGTACATTTTAGGGCTCAAAGATATGTATTTTTTTAATATCCAAGTATTTTCTTGCATTTTTTTGGGACGGCGCCAGCCGGCTATTCTTAATTCTTATTTTTTAATTCCTGATATCGCTGGTAGGCTTCCGTTGCTTTATTGGCGTCGCCCAGCACGCTGTATGTGCGCCACAGATTGGCCCACGCGAGGGTGTCCGACGGGTTTATTTCAACGGCACGCCGGAAGGCTTCGACGGCTTTTACGGAGTTGCCGGTGTTGCCGTACATGGCGCCCAGGTCAATGAGTCCGTTTACCAAGTCGGGTTTAAGTCTGACGGCTTCTTCAAAGTAGGGAATGGCTTTTTGCATTTGTGCAATGTTGAATGCGCCGGTTAGCGGGTCGCGGCTCAGTTCTTTTCCGTAGATGCTGGCCAGCCAGTAGTGTGGTTCGTAGCGTTCGGGTGCGCGTTGCAGGGCGGCTTCCCATATGGCGATGCGCCGCGCGGGGTCGGGAATGCGTTGCATGAGCTGGATCAGGGGGTCGAAGGCAAAGGGTGTTTGCGGGTTGCGTTCCAGCAGTTTGAATAGGGCGCGTACCGATGCGTCTATGGGGTATTGGGCGGCACTGTCGGGGTACATTGTGCCAAGGGTGTTGTTGGCCCACGAGTAGAGTAGCAGGGCATTTTCATAGACCGGGTGTATTTCTATCGCTCGTTTTGAGTAGTAGTATATCTGGCGGGTGATGGCTTCCCGGGCGCTGTCGGTTGGCGTGGTTTGGAATTTGATGTTGTAGACTCGTGCGGCGTCGTAGTTTGCTTTTGCGCTGCGGGGTGAGAGTTTCGCGTCGGTGGTTGACAGTGTGAAGTCGTCAAACCAGATTTTGTTGCGTGAGATGCTTTGGATGGAATATAGTGAAAGGGTTATTGCTAAGAAGCCTGTTGTGAATAAGTGATACGCGCGGGCGTTTGTTATGAGTTTTGGCAGGTGGTGTACTAGAAAATAGGCTATCGCAATGCAGAAGCCTACGCAGGAGATGGATACGAAGCGTTCGTTCATCGAAGTACCTATCATTACAAATACATTGGATACGATGCTCAGGGGTACGATGTACCAAATGGCGGCGTAGGCGTAGATGTTGCGGCGGCGGGGCGCCATTCCCCACAGGATAAATACGAGTAGGGCGATGTATACGAGTAGCGAACCCCATACGGCGATGTGGCCGATGCCGATGGCGTTGATGGCAGGGTTGGGGTCGAGTCCCGATGCTGTTATTTTCGGGATATGGTATGGGTAGTAGTCTGTCGTCAGTGGGTAGGGGAATATCAGCAGCCACAGGTAGCGTCCCAGTACATAGATGATGCTTCCCCATTGTTCGAAGGGTCGCATTCCGAGGAATGGGTTGTTCATCAGTTCTGTTTCTGGCATTGGGCTCCATGTAATCACCGAGCCGCGTACGCTGAGAAAGACCAGCCCTGCGGCAAATGCCGGCAGGCAGGCAATCAGGTTGTCTTTTATTTTATATGGTGTAAAGAAGTAGATGGTTAGCGGGATGATTGCCCAAAATGTGATGGCGTTTTCTTTGGAGAAGATGCCGGCAAGGAAGCATGTAAAGCTTATGGCCAGGAACTTTATTTTGCGTAGGTCGAGCCAGCGGATGGCGTAATATACGGACATCAGCGCGCCGAGGAATGTCATAATTTCGTCGCGGCCTTTGATGTTGGCTACTGCTTCGACGTGTACCGGATGGGCAATGTAGAATAGCGTGGCGATGACCGGTACGTTAAACAGTAGTTTCCATCCTGACCGATCGCGTACCGGAAACAGCCGCCATAGCAGGGTAAATAGGAAGCAGGCCGTCAGGGCGTATAGCAGCATATTGACAAAGTGGCTGGCGTATGGTAACACGGTTTTCATGTACAGTGGTGCGTCGTCTTCGTTTTGTTTGGGCGACGGCTTCGAGACAATCACGACGTCGGACTGCGTAGAGTCTACAATGCGCGCCATCATGTCTGGTACGAGATATTCGCGCGGTACGCTGTATTGTGTAACTTTTTCGTCGAGTCTGTTGCGGATGATTTGTTTCACGTCGGCGTTTACGAAGCATTCGTACTCTATCGCCAGCAGCGCTACCGACAGCGGACGGTAACGTCCACCGGGCAGGTTGGTTACCTGCTCGCCATAACGCCCGATGAAGGTATCGTATTGAAAAATTTTCGGAATACCGCTGATGCCTTGTTTGACAAATTCGTTTTGTGTAAGCACCATCGTGTCGTCTAATGCAAACTGGTTGGACATCGTGTTGCTGTATAACGCGAAGCAGAAAGCGAGGATGGCTATGTAGATCCATTTCGGGCAATATGCGGGCGTAAACGGCGGCGGGGTTCGTTTCGTGTTCTTGTCGGTAGCCGTCGGCGTTTTCGAAGGAGCTGGCCTGACCGGTTTATTGGCGTGTCTATGGGCATGTTGTGGCATTCTTTTGCCGTTTTTACTTGCGGACGTTTGTGATTTCATTGTATTATGATGATTAAAAAAACGTACAAAAATACAAAAATCTTTTGATTTTTTGGGGAGTTGGAGGAGGTGGAAGAAGGCGCCGCATCACGAATTGCCCGATACCTTAGGACATCCGTATCAATAGCGCAAGCCTGTTGAAAGGTGCGGGCGTTTGGCGTTAACTATTATATATGATATCCTGTACCTTGTCTTTAGAGAGGCCGGTAAGGGCGCAAACGTCCGGCAGGTGTATTCCTGCCTTGTGGGCGTTGAGCGCTACGTTTCGCAGACCTTCTTCCATGCCTTCCGTCCGGCCTTTTTCCATCCCGATAGCTTCGCCTTCTACCCGACCTTCGATCCTGGCAGTATAGAAGGCATCCCGCTCACCGCGGCGGCTCTCCAATACACGGTCGTAGGCCTGTTTCTCTTTGTCCGACAATTTGTCGTAATCTAATAACTCCCGTGCTTGTGATAACCCTTTCGCTTTGAAGTAATCTTCAATCTTGTTATTCTTCAGATAATATATCCATTCGTCGAGCGTGTCTTTGGCGATGTCATCAAAACGTTGGATTTCGAGTATGTAATATTCGGGGAACAGGTCTCCGGCTCTTGTCATGCCAAATTCATTTTGTTGTGCGGGAGAGAGTTGTAGTTCGTCGCCGGTATGCAGGGCGTAAAAAGAGGTAAACCCGTGATAGACGTAGTCATTGCCTTTTCCAAGGTCGAAATATACGATGTTGATGGAATACACTTTCCGGACATGTGATTGGGTGATGAGTTTGCCGGCGCCATATAGCATCCGGTGGAAGTAATCGTATTCACTGGTAAACTGCACTTCGACAATCACCAGTTCGTCCTCCTCGTTCTCAGCGAGGATGTCCACTTGATTGAATTTGTCGAGGGAATGTTCCTTATTGCTCTCGCTGTCCAGAAGCTGTTTAATTTTAATAGTTCGTTTGAGCAGTTCGGAGAGGAAGCCCTCCAGAATGATATAGTTGGCGTTGTTGCGCAGGAGGCGTTTCACTGCCCAGTCGAAAGAAAGTAAGGTTCTGTTTTACATAGTAAAAAAATGAATATGGCTACAAAGTTAGAAAAATATTCTTAATCGCTCGAAAAGCAGTGGGAGGTAGAGGAGAGCGTCCTACGTCAGGGATGAAATGTTTGTAAAAAAAGCGAACGGATTGTGTGTATTTACTCTAACGATGAATGTAAATTTCTGTCAGGGAACTAAACAAAACAACAACTAAACAAACAAAAAATACTATCTTTGCAGCGCCGAAATCGTTATTCGGCACAATATATTAAGTAATGAATCGTAAAATTTGAATGCACAGAATATGAAACGACGTGAATTTATTAAAACCAGCGGGATAGCGCTGGCCGGAGCGGCCTTGCTGCCCGATTTTTTACAAGGATGCGCACCGGGTAGCAAAGAAGGGATGGCGGCGATGCTGACGCATTTCGGCGTGTCGGAAGGCGACCTGAAAAAGGTGATGGCTGTAGCCCTCGAAAAGGGCGGCGACTATGCCGACCTGTTCTTTGAACACACCTTCTTTAACCATATTTCGTTGCAGGACGGAGCGGTCAACCGCGCCTACTCCAATATTAATTACGGCGTGGGCGTGCGTGTAGTTAAAGGCGACCAGACGGGCTATGCCTACGTCGAAAGCAGCGCGTTGGACGAAATGCTGAAGGCCGCACGCACGGCTTCGCGTATCGCTGATAGCGCTACCACGACTGCCGTCGCCAACGTGAGCGAACAGACGTTTGCCAATTATTATCCTATCGAACGCTCGTGGGAAGGGGCGTTAGTGCAGGATAAAGCATCCTACGTACAGCAACTCAACGACCGCTGTTTTGCGCTTGATAACCACGTGTCGAAAGTGCAGGTATCACAGTCGGACACCACGTCCTACATCCTTCTATATAATTCTGAAGGCATGCTATGCTACGACTACAAGCCGATGGTAACGCTGAGCGCATACTGCATCATGGAAAACCACGGTAAGACGGAGAATTATTATTCCGGCCGCGCATTCCGCAAGGGTGTGGAGTCCCTGACTGACGACGTGGCCGACACGATTGCCCGCCAAGCTGTCGAAGGTGCAAAACGAATGTTCACCGCCGTCAAACCAAAGGGCGGCGAACTGCCCGTAGTGATGGCCGCCGGCGATTCGGGCATCCTGCTGCACGAGGCCATCGGACACGCTTTCGAGGCGGATTTTAACAGGAAGAATATTTCAATCTTCTCCGACTTGCTGGGAAAAAAAGTCTGCGACGAGCACATCAATGTGGTCGACGATGGAACGGTGATAGGCAATCGCGGCGCTATCAACTTCGACGACGAAGGCACGGCCAGTCAAAAAACCTATATCGTTACCAACGGCATCCTGACCAGTTACCTGCATGACCGCATCAGCGCACGGCACTACGGACTGGCCTCTACCGGTAACGGCCGCCGTGAGTCGTTCCGTTTTGCCCCCATGCCGCGGATGCGCTGTACTTACATGGAAAACGGCAATAGTACCGAAGAAGAAATCATTGCAGCCGTCAAAAACGGCATATATGCCGACAACTTCACCAACGGGCAAGTGCAGATTGGCGCAGGCAATTTCACCTTCTTCGTCAAATCGGGCTACCTCATTGAGAACGGCAAACTCACCCGTCCCATCAAAGACATCAACATCATCGGCAATGGCCCGCAAGCGCTGACCGACATCACGATGGTAGGTAATAACCTGAAAATCGACAACGGCACATGGACATGCGGCAAAAACGGCCAAAGCATGCCCGTAACACAAGGCCTGCCCTCCGTCTTAGTAAAAAAACTAACCGTAGGAGGAGAATGAAAAATCACGACACGCACAAAGCGAATGCTAAACAACTAAACAAATCAACAACTAAACATGATAACGACAGAATATAAAAAGCTGGCTCAGCAAATGAAGAGTTATGCGTTAGCAAACGGGTGCTCAGCCTGCCGGATATCCATTCATTCCGGAACGGAAAGCTCATTCGAATACCGCAACACGCAATTAGAACAACTACAACAATCGTCGCAAAACCAATTGTCAATAGTACTGTTTGTCGACGGGCGTTTTGGCTCGTACTCCTCCAACCGGATGGAATCAAACGAACTGAAAAAGTTCATCAAAAACGCCATCGCCGCCACACGCTACTTAGCCGCAGACCCCCACCGGACATTACCCAACGCCGACCGTTACTACAAAGGCCGCGACGCCGACGTCGACTGCTATGACAAGCAATACGACGCGTTGCCGCCCGATGCCAAACTGCAATTAGCCAAAGCAGCGGTAGAAGAAATCTACCAAACTGACCCGCACATCATCTCTATCGGCGGCTCGTATAGCGACAGTGAGTGGTTCAGCTACGTGATAGACAGCCAAGGGTTCGAGGGAGAGAAAGCACAAAGTTCGTTTTACATCAGCGCCGACGTCTCGCTCAGAGGCGACGGCAACGCCCGCCCCGAATCGTGGTGGTATCACAGCGCCCTGTTCTGGGAACAGTTGCGAAAAGAAGGCATCGGTAAAAAAGCCCTCGAACGCGCTTTGCGCAAACTCGGACAAGCCAAAATCAAATCGGGACAGTACCCGATGATTGTCGACAACATGAACAGCAACCGCCTGCTCTCGCCTCTGATCAATGCGATGAACGGCGAATCGCTAACACAAAAAAATTCCTTCCTGATAGATAAACTGGGACAACCCATCGCCAACGCCAAATTAACGATACGCGACGAGCCGCACCTCCCAAAAGCCTCCGGCAGCCGCCGGTTCGACCACGAAGGCGTGGCCACACAGCCCCGCGCTATCATCGAAAACGGCATACTCCGAACCTACTTTATCGACACATACAACGCCAACAAAATGCAAACAGAACCCACTATCAGCGGAGCATCCATACTCACCTTCAACCCCGGCGACAAGGATGTAAATGGACTGGCGGCATCGTTAAAAAAGGGCATTCTGGTTACCGGCTTCAATGGCGGCAATGGCAACAGCACGACCGGCGATTTCTCGTTTGGCGTCGAAGGCTTCCTGATTGAAAATGGGAAATTAATAAAACCTATATCGGAAATGAACATCACCGGCAACATGCTTACCCTCTGGGCATCGCTCGCCGAAATTGGGAACGACGCCCACGACTGGTCGTCGTGGCGTATCCCATCGTTACTGTTCGACGGGGTAAACTTTAGCGGCCTATAAAAGGTATAGGATACAAGATACAAGGTGCAAGGTCGTTACGCTGGCTACCTTGCACCTTGTCATTTTTTACCCTGCACACGGTTCTCTGCGCCGCTGTATTTAGAAAATGCCTCGTTTTTGAACGCAGAGGCGTCGTTTTACGCCTTACGATTCACGTGCTCAATCGCGCCATCAGTTCCTTGTGGCTGCGGTTGGATATAGGGATGCGGATTTTGCCGAACACAATATGCTTACGTTCGATGGTCTGTATTTTGAGAAGATGTACGATGAACGACCGATGTACCCTGAGGAATAAGGCATCGGGAAGCATGGCTGCTATGTTGTGCAGGGTGCTCAGTGTTATGATTTTTTCGCCGGCTCTGGTGTGTATGGCCACGTAATCGCGCATGGCTTCGAAGTAGAGGATATCGTTATAGTTTATTTTTCGCCATTGGTAATCGACCCTCACTATCAGGTTTCCTTCCGGCGTCTTGGCCGGCGCGTCGCCGATATAGCGCTGCGCTTTCTGCGCCGCTTTGAGGAAATCGGCATAGCTAATTGGTTTGAGCAGGTAGTCGAGAGCGTCGGCTTTGAAGCCGTCGAGGGCGTAGTGGTCGAACGCGGTGGTAAAGATGATTTTTGTTTTAAACGCATCAATCAATAACGCCAGTTGCAAGCCCGTCCACTCGGGCATCTGGATGTCGAGGAACAACAAATCGACCGGCTGCGTTTTCATGGCCGTCAGGACGTCAAGAGCGTTGGAAAAACAACCGACCAACTTCAAAAAGGGCGTCTGTTCGATGTACGAACGCATCAATTCTACAGCCAGCGGCTCGTCGTCGACTATAAAGCATTTAAGTTGAAAGTTGTTCATGCTAATTACACGAATTGTTAAATGTCCTGCGGTCAATTCTTAGTTCTTAACTCTTCCCCGTTAACCGGATTTCCGAATAGAACTCGTTTCCTATCCGGCCGGTTTTCCACTGGTATTTGTTGGGATAAAGCAAATCTAAGCGTTTACGCAAGTTTTCCAGTCCTATTCCCGAGCCGCTTCGGTCGTCGCCATCTTTTGGGAAGAAGCTATTGCGCACGGTGCATACCGGCGAGCGCTTATCGTCGATAGTGATGGCAATAGCGATGTACGACGGTTGCGACGAGCTGACGCCATGTTTAAAGGCATTCTCGACCAACGGGACAAAAAGCAGTGGCGCAATCATAATGCCGCAATCGTCGTCGGGTAGGTCTAAGGACAGCGACACATTAGCCGGTAAGCGCCATTGCATGATACGGCAATAATTACGGATAAAATCAGTCTCTTTCCACAGGGGGATTCGTTCCTGCGTGGCTTCGTAGAGCTGATGCCGGAGCATGTCGCCGAGGGTGTGTACGGCCGCCTGCGCCTGCGTGGGGTCGAAGGCAATGAGGGCATAAATATTATTCAACGAATTAAAAAGAAAGTGTGGGTTGAGTTGGCTTTTAAGTTGCTGCAACTCCGCGACGGACTTCTCTTTTTCGAGTGTTGCCATAGCTGCCTGCGCATTGTACCAGCGGGTGGTCGCCTTAATAGCCAGCGCGACGCTCACCACCAATGCCAATAATACGGTATTCAGGAAGAACGGCATCCCCGGCAGTATCAACCTTTGTGGACGTCCCCGTCCGGCAAATTCCGGACGGGGCAAGTGCATATCCGGACGGGATAGGAGCGCATCCGGACGGGAAAGAGACGTGTCCGGGCGGGAAAGGGATGTGTCGAAAAAGAAATCGTGCACGACGTGTACGGAAAAGCTGAGTAGTACAATACACAGTACATTGATGGCAATGAACCATCCTATCTTTTTCGTGAAAAAATACCGGTCGATAACTCCTCCGTAATTTAGGTAAAAAATAACCATGCAACTTACCGGCAATATCGCAAAGCGCCAATTATCGACCGGCATACCCCGCAGGTAAGCGAACACAACGGGCATGGCAATAAGGCTGCTCCAAATTAAACAATGCAGCAAGAAACGGGAATGATGCGACGCGGTTACGATATGCGAGGTGGGATTCATGATTCAAAAATAGAAAATTAATTTGAAATGACATACACCTCGACGCTCACGCTACTGATGCCCGTGAAGAGGCCGAACCCGTTTTCTATATTGACATGTAGCTCCGGCAGTGTTACCGACCGAAGGTTCATGCTTTGACAAAACACCACATACTCGGGTTGGATGCGACAGATTTTTACGATATATTTTCCGTAGTAGGAGAACGATTGGGACGACAGTTGCAGGGATGCGCCCTGTGTCGTTTCGGTTTGGAACGACAGCGGGAAATCGGACGCCGTGTCATCGTCGTCATCCGTGTCGAACACCGGCGTAGGATTGGGAGTTATGCAGGTAGCCGCTACTATATAATAGTCGCCATTGGGGTTGTCCCACATAATTTCTATGGGTTCCGGCATGCCGCCACCGATAGCGCCTCCACCGCCGCCACCAAA
>JAITKF010000002.1 GCA_031278545.1 Prevotellaceae bacterium | reverse complement strand
TCGTTTATTTCTTCGGCTTTGATGATTTGTATTTCGGGCAATAGATGATTGTCTGCGCAATAGTCTATTACTTCCTGCGTTTCAAGTCCGACAACATGACGGCTCGGTACATTTCCCTTTCTATTTCGTCGGCGCATAGCCGAATTGCTCTTTAAAAACCCTCGAAAAGTGCGAGAGGTTTTTGAAGTCCACTTCAAAGCAAACGTCGGAAACCTTTTTGCCGTCGTTGCGGATTTTGTTGTGCGCCGCTTCGAGCCGTCTTTGTATCAGCCATTTTTGCGGAGACAGGCGGCTTACCTTTTTGAAATCGCGCTTGAAGACGACGAGGCTGCGACCGGTATCTTATCGACGATTGTTTCCTTCGACAGTCCCGGCTTAAAGCATGGCGTTAAAGCGGACAGCCATAATACCCTAATTCTACAACCGGTCTTCAAAGGCTGTTAAAGTGGTTTTTATTTGTCCGGATATTTGTGTCTTCATCCTGTTTATTTTTTAGAGGAGTTCTTTTTTACAAACATAAAAGAGAACCCCGGTTCATTTTCTCCAAATCCGCCACAAGTTGGCAGGGGCTTTACATGTTCGATGTCCGACACTAATTGCGTATATGTTAATACTTCATTCTGGTTGGTACGAAACGATTCCAGCAGGTTTCGCATTAAGTCCGAATTGTCGGGGCTTTCTTCGAGTCCGGCGCTACCGATGAATAAGCGGCTTTTGTATTCCATTTTTTGTTTAATCTCGTTTTTGCTTAATTCGTTATTTTCGTCATGGCCGCCTTTCATGGCGATATTTTTAAAAAACGAACCGCTATAACAGGCGTCTGATATGAATAATACATGGTGGCAATTGAGCCGGTCCAATGTTTCTATGACTTCGGCATACGACACATAGGATGCTTTATAATAATCCTTCTCTCTCTTCTCTTTCGAGTCGCGAAAAGCCAGAAATCCCCGTTGTAATTTAGGGTCGTATTGGCCATGTCCCGAATAAAACAGCAGGAACTGGTTATACTTATTTAACGGTTCGCCTATATATGTTTCGACATACCGGTATATGTGCCGGTAATAATCTTCTTTGCGTGGATTTCTGATGATGAGGGTGTCAAACCCATATCGGACTAACTCTGCGGCCAGCTTTTCCGCATCCGAAATCGGATTCGACAGGTCTTTCCAACCGGACTCTTCGTCATAATCATTTATGGCAAATAACAGGGCCTTGTTTTGTCTCCGTTCAAATTCGGCTACAGGCTGCTCATATACGATAGTATGTGTCTGCGTTTGTGCGTTATTCAGGGCGTCCTCGCAAGTAATAATTATTTCGTTCGTCCCGGCATTCAGCGAAAGGAGGTGGCTAAACGAGCCGTCGTTCTCAACGCTTACTTCTTTTTCATTGACTTTAAGAAATCGTATTTCACTTTGGTCGGCAAGGACTCCTTCTACGCGAATGGAAGCGTTTTCTGTTTTCGCCGGAAGCGCCATTAATTTTATACCGGGTGGCGTTATATCGTGAACAGCCTGTTTATTTACATTGTCCAATATAAAAGAGGCGATATGTTTTTCTATGCGGCTATAGGTTTTAAACGATGGATTCACACCCAGGCGTTCTACTTCCTGTAGCTTCGGCAATACCTCCTGCGGCTTGACATGGACGTAGAGTAACCGGTACAAGCTGTAATAACAAAAGTACTCCATCCGGGCAATATATTTATCATCATCCGTCTTTATTTCCCGGCTGCGTTGTAAATCTTCTTTTAATTGCGCAATGGTTTGTTCTTTTTCAAAATACCCGTTCATATACAACCCGTTCAGCAATTTATACCATGCGCCGGTCGACTGTTCGAATGGGGTATTGCCGGTTAATAACATCGTGGAAAAATCGTGCTTTATTGTCCTGACAATATTTGCCAAGTCATCATCTTGCAGGTAATGGCTAATAAAATCGGCCAACATAATTTCGACTTCGATAGGGACGTGCGTCGAATTTTCATAGAGCGCTTCGCGGTTCGTATTATATTGTTCGATAAAAATCGCTCGTAAATCCCGGACGCATTCTTTACAATTGGCATCTTGGGTAAACGTTAAATACCAAAATAGCCCTTGTAAATACGTTTGAAAGTTGTTATACCGGAAATCTTTATTTTGCATCATCTTCAACCGGTACGTACAGGCCTGCGCATATTTGCCGACCGACAAGTAAAATTCATATAAGGCATTCAAGCGATATTGCAGGATACTGTTCGCCTGCTCTTCGGCCACCTGTTTTTCTAGTTCAATAGACGAAAGCTTCAGCAGGATAGCCCCCATATCTACATTATTTTTGGCATCTGCTATAAAAGACGTCCAATAGGCGATAAAGTAGGGAAGATTCGGCCATGCGCTTAAATCATCTGCCGAAATCGTTAAGAGCATTTGCAAAAAATCGTAGGAATAATTTTCATAGCGCCCTTTAAAAGCATACCGGTCGATATTCCCGTATTGGTTTAGAATCGAATCTTTATTTATGGGCGTTATAGGTATCACGGTCTTACAACGCAGACCGTATTCATCCGTATAACTTGCATCTTGCGTTTTCCAAAAACCAAGGGACGGATTGTTCGCATCATCGGAGCATAGCCCATAAAAATAAACACGCGGGTCTATTTCCGGCGCTTGCGTATAGCCGGTCGTGGCCGGCGCAAGTAAAACGAACAATAAAAATAAGCATTTCATACGACACTAAATAAAAATAGCTAAGCCGTCTCAATAAACGGCTTAACTATTTTCGACCCATTAATTAGTAAGGAGTGTATAATCGTTATACACGTTGCCCCGGTTTTTCACCACGACTTTAAACGAACCTGTCCATTTCGGTGTAAACGACACATAACAAGTATCCGTATAGTCCGTATCCGAACCAATCGAATTGTTATTTTCGTCGTACACATACAAATCCAGGTCGGTGTCGCCATCGCCGACGACAAGCACTTCGGCGAGCTCTTGCCCCTCAAACACGACATAATCCGTGTAAGTAGAATTGGCATACACCCGCCTTGATACCCTTGCCGGGCCAAGCACACGTCCTTTCGTCGCCACGACTTGGCTTTGTTGCGTTTGAATCTCTTTTTCCGTTTTATCGACAACGGCTAAAAGAATCGGATCGGCTTGAGCCAGATTCCGAGCATCGGCAAGCAGTTTCTCTACGGAAATTTCCTGTACTTTCGGCGTTTTTTGTCCTGCGTTTCCCATACTCGGCTCGCTCCGGGTTGGAGTTAATGCCTTAAACGGGTGTTCCGCAATAATCCGCGCCGACTCCACTAACGACAATACAGCTTGATGAGCATAGCCATAATTCGCCAATTCTACGGCAAGTTGCGCTGATTGCACCACTTGACTGGGATCATTTTCTCTCTCCTTTTTTTCGGGTTCCTGAGCGGCAAGGCTCAACGATGTGGCAAAAAAGACCAAAACCACAAGCGATTTAATGGTAAACTTGTACATAAAACGAAATATTAATTTTTCCCTACTCATCTGGCTTTTCGGACCCGCCCCGTTTTTTGAATGGTTACCGGTCTCCATTGTTCTTCTGCTAAGGATTGCAGTTGTTTAAATAAACGGCACATTTAAATCTCTTCAATATATTCTACCTTTATGTAATCTATGGAAATACTTCCTCCGTCGACTAATTTAACCCCGCAATTCGGAGCAAAAGAATCGTAATTCCTATAATATAGAAATCGGTTATCCAGAAAAAAACTCATTTGATTCCCAATTTTCCGTACAGTATAGATGTGGTAGGCGCTAACGGATGTCTGCAACGATGTTTTATACCATTCGCTATGGGACGACCCGTCGTAAGTGCCAATATATATTGGGTTGCCGGTTTGAACAACAAATACAAACATATTATACTTCCTGCCATCAACTCCAAAGACCATCCCTTGATAAGTATTCGGCTCTGCCGAATTAAATTGCAGTTTCAAGGCCATGTCAATTTGAAAATCAACACTCCTATCCAAATCCAGAGAGTTCCGTATATGAAAATCCTGTTTGGCGGAGATAATATATTCCCCATCTCGGAGTTCATAGGTAGCATACTCATCGCTGCCTATCGGCCAATCAGAAGAAGCCTCGTCGTGGAAGGCTTGATAATAGACCGTGCCCGTGTATCTTATTTGACTGTAATCGGTCAGACCGGGATGCTCTTCCTGATCCGGTTGACCGAAAAATAAGGCGACCAATTCCTGTTCATTCTCGGTGCCATCGCAAGCGGTAAAAAGGCCTGCTATCAGTAATATAATTATCTTTTTCATAGTATTATTTTCTCCCTGTTTTGCGGATTTTAGTATATTTTTTCCAAACATAAAGCGCATTAATAGCATCTTCTGCCGTTTCATAGTAATACCTGTCGCCCAAATTAATTTTGATACAGATACCGCCGTTTTTATCCATATAGATATACTCCGAAATGCCATCGCTATACCAGTCTACCTGTCTATAACTATCGCGACCATCATTTTCGTCAAGCCATTTACTTGATATTTTATCGTAGCTTGGGATAGATACTTTTTCCGGGTCAATATCACCACTTGAACGACTACTACTACTGCCTCCACTGCTACTACTACTACTGCTGCTACTGCTACTACTACTGCTGCTATACGAATTATCACTATCAATATTTGCCTGCCATTGATTAATAAAATCACTCCCTTTGTTTACCTGATCTACTGATTCATTGTAATTCTTCGTCAATGTACTATTCCTTTCTGCCAGCTTTAGCACGGCAATATTCCAGATATGACTACGATCTTTGACATCCGATATACCGAAGATTTCATTCTCTCCGAAGCGATTATTACCTACTCCGCCTGTAACGAAATAGCTAAACACATCTATCCCCTGACTTATCCTACTTGCATGCTCTCTCCCCAACGCTTCATTTACTACATAAGACCTATTCATATTACGGACATTACCCGACAACACCGTGCCTAACAGACCCACCAAAGCGCCGGTCGTAGAAAATTCCCTATAACTGGATAGCACCGGCGTATTAAGAGCATCCAGTAAGACACACAACTTCGAGGCGCTTTCGATATATTCCCTTTCAGAATCCGAATAATACGTTCCCAACGACGTAAAATGATCAATCTTTCCCCGCAAACTGGTAGAGGCCGCAAACTGGTGATTGGAAAATCCTGTCAAAACAGCGAGGACTTCCTGCTCGACATCATAGTATGCCTTAAGAAAAGAAGCATATTTCGCAAGCTCCTTAGCCGACACTATCATCGCATTTACATCATCAGGATCATAACTACCAAATCGACTGAAAGACGCTATTTTTTCCTCTAACAGAGTCGTCGAAAGATACTCATGCTTATCAATACCATTCTCTATCCTCGTCCTTTCCTGTTGAATACTGCGATATTCGCTACGATAAACCGCATATTTCTGCTTATCGGCATTTTCTTTAGCTTCCTTAGACCACACCCCATTAGGAAAACGAGCCACATACTTATATAACGCCTCATAATCCGTAACAGCTATCTTTTTATAAGCAACCGTCTCATATCCCCTGTCAATATCCGTTTGAATAACCGTTAACGCATCCAGAATCTCATCTTTATACAACCGTACCCTATCTCCCATAACGGCCCCTTGCGCGTCGAACTGCGCAAACAACTGTATCAACTGGGATTCGTCCGCATAATCAATCTGTAAATTAATAGCCGGAGCTGATTCGGGAAATAAAAGAATACTATTCTTAAACTCGGCAAAAGAAGAAGACTGTGCCAATGCCAACTGAAAATACTTCGCTTTAATTTGATCACTATACTGAGGATACACCCCTGAAAGATTCTTAACATCCGCCAAATTAAATACAGCTAACGCTTGCCTCACCACATCGTTCGCATAAGCGCTTTCCGGGAACACCTTTTTAAAATCCCGCACATCCTGTATATTTTTAACCACATAATGAGACTCCACATTTCGGTCAATCAATATAAGCCTATTTGATGCAACATCCAAAATCAAGTAATCAGGATGAGCCTTTCTAACCCATCTCTGAATATCTTTGACCTCCGTAATCTTATTATACCCGACCATTTGCCCAACCAAATACGACACGCCCGCACCCGCCAAAACACCCGCCACGGCGCCGCCGACAGCCGAACTCCTCTGCGTACCCCCATCCTGGTATTTTACTATTCCACTTTGCGCGCCCGCAACCCCGCCAACCACAGGAAACACCAAACCCGCCGATATCCCTAAAAAATTAGCCTTCCTCTTATTCTTTGGATTATTCACCACCACCCGTCCATTATAATCGGCATGCGAATAAGAAGAAGCCACAGGCTTACTGCTTACGCAGGAAGACAGCAAAAAGGCCGTCAAAACGACCACCACCAATAAATATAAACAATACTTTTTCATATTCATTACCCTATTAATAAGTAAAACCCAAACCAGCCGTCCACATACTGAATAACCTCTCACTATCAGTCGGAACAGTTTGTTTATATTCCCCTGTAAGAAAAAACTTCTTAGAAAGATATATCCGTACTCCCCCTTTAAGCAGCCACCCGCCTGTCCCGACAGATATATCAGATTCAGAACTAACGGCTATTTGCGACGTCTGATACCCCGCGCCGAGATACGGGCACAACCACTTTGAAATACCGCCAATATAAGGCAGCACAAAATAATTAACCATAAACTCAATCCCCCGGTGCTGTAACGATTGATCGGCCAACAAACCGGGACTATTATCCACCGTAAAAAAACTATAAAATCCCGACACTTCTATCTCAATAGGATAGAACATCCTCGCTATACCAAACTCTATTCCACCGCTGGCACTCATAATCTCATTCTCCATTGCATAAACAAACGTCGGATTAACAAACCGCACACTCCGGAAGCGCGTAAGCAGACTAAGCGTCCCTTTTTCCTTAAATAAAGTAGCAGACGAAACACGTTCATCCTTCCCTATATTTAATTTTTGAGAAAACCCTTCCGTACACAAGAAGAGTAACACACAGAATACAACAAATCGGTTCATTTGCCTCTATTTTTACGGTTTCCCCTACTTCTTTGGCATTTCGGACTCGCCCCGTTTTTGAAATGGTCTCCGGTCTCCATTGCTCCTCTACTGAGGTTAGCGTACGGTTTGAAATAATTTAATAACATAACGCTTAAAATTTTAAAAAACTCCCTACTCTATTCCGGCTTTTCGGGTTCGGCCGATGTATTTATATTGTATTTTCATAAACCAAAACGTAAGACATATAAGCTTCCACCACCTAACGCACCTGACTTGCAACTCGTATTTCTGACGAGGCGTCTCAGAAACTCTCTGAGGCGTCTCAGAAACTCTTTGAGGCATCTCAGAAACTCTTTGAGGCGTCTCAGAAACTCTTTGAGGTATCTCAGAAACTCTCTGAGGTATCTCAGAAACTCTTTGAGGTATCTCAGGAAAGAGTGGAGATAGTTTAAGAAACTTTCGGGGCGCGTCAAAAAAGCATTGATGCGCCTTGAGATAAAAGATGTTTTTGTTTAAATATTCGGAATAATCGAAATATTTATGTTTCTTTACGTTTTTTGCAGTTTTTAGCGGGAGGGTGGGATTAGGAGGTGTGTGTGTGTGTGTGTGTGTGTGTGTGTACAGCCATGCGGGTTTCCGGAGGCGCCAGTGCCTACGGATACAAGGTATTGCGGAGGCTCTTTCGAGAGGCCTCTCGGGGCGCTAACGTTGGTGTTAATGGCGCCATATTTTCGGCAAGCATACATATTGTTTCAGGAGCGTTTTACAATAACTTTGTGTTAAACGTCGCAAAGATAAAGAAAAAATTTATATAATGCAATTTTTTTTCCCCTTCGCGCGTTCTCTTCAGGGAGGAGGATTGTCGAATCCGGGGCGATAAAACGTGTCCCGCCAAGACGGCGTTATTTTTTCTTTAACCACAGTTCCGGGTCTGATTTTTCTGCTTCGCCGTTATTTTTGGCTTTCCAGATTTCAAAGTGCAGGACGGTGTTGTCGGTCGTGAATACGGCGCCGAGGGCTTGCCCGGCGGCTACTTTGTCTCCGGTTTTGACGGCGACGGTCGATAGTTTGCAATAGAGGGTGTAGTAGTCGCCGTGTAGTACCATGACGCAGTTGTTCATCCCCGGGACGGTAAATACTCGCCGTACCTCGCCGTCGAATACCGCTTGTACGGGGCTGTTAGCGTCGGTGGTAATGTCGATGCCGTTGTTGGGTTGCATTTTGATGTTTTTAAATACCGGATGGTAGTGTACGCCGAATCGTTCGGTGATTATGCCTTTTTGTACCGGCCAGGGTAGTTGTCCGCGGTTATTTTCAAATTGGGTCGATAATGTTTTATCGGCTGTTGGCAGGGCGGCGGCGGCTTTTTGTCGTTGCTGCCGGTCTTTTTTCGCTTGTTCGCTGACGATTTGTTCAATTTGTTTGTTAATTTGTTCGATGGTTTTGCGTTGGTCGGCCATTTTTCGCGCCAGTTCTTGTTCTTGTCCGCTTAGATTTTGGGCTATTTTTTGTTCTTCGGTTTCTTCTTTTTCCAGGGTGCGCATTTCTCGTTGTCGGTCGGTCATTCGTTTAGCCAGTGTTGTTTTTTTTGTGTTAAGCGATTCGATTTCGATGTTCATTTCTTCGGCCGTTTGTTTGATATGCGCTGCTTGTTCGTTGATGTACGAGGCATAGTGTTTGAAATAGTTCCACCGGTGGTAGGCTAATCCGATATTTTCGCTTGCGAGGATGTGCATGAGCCAGTGGCTTTTGTTCCTGTTTTTACAGGCTTGGTAGAGTAATTGTTCGTATGATTTTTTCAGGGTGTCGAAGTGGCTTTTGAGGAGTGTGATTTCTTCTTGTTTTTTCGATACGTCGTTTTCCATTAGTTGAATTTGGGAGTCAATTCCGGCTACGATTTGTTTGCGTGTTTTAATTTTTTCTCCAATTAATTGTAATTGTTGAGCGCTGTTTTTTCTGTCGGTTGAATTTTGTTGTAACAGTTTGTCGATATAGGCAATTTCTTCTTCCGCTTTTTTACGCCGCCGGTCTAAATCGGCCATGGTTTGCGCTATGGCAACCGATGTGAAGATGAGGAATGAGAGGGTGATTAAAAGGCGCATGATTTGAATGAATTATGGTTTGTTGGCCGTTTTTATTTTCTGTCTTACGTCGGGTAGGTTTTCTTTTTGCAGCGCCATTTCCCAGTATAGGAGAGCTACGTCTTTTTCGCCGAGTGCAAAGAGGACGTCGCCGTAATGGTCGAGAATTACGGCGCTTTCTTTTCCTCCGTGTACCATCGCTTGGCGGAAAATGGTTTTCGCTTCGATGATTTTACCCATTTTGTAGAGTATCCATCCGAATGTGTCTAAGTAGGTGGCGTTGTCGGGTTCGGCTTTGATGGCGCGTTGGCTCATAGCGTAGGCTTTGTCGAGCTGTCTGTTTTCTTCGCTTAGGAAGTAGGCGTAGTTGTTTAATACGATGACGAAGGTTGAATCAATGGCTAACGCTTTTTCGTAGTAGTCGTAGGCTTTTTGTGCGTTTTTTTCCGTATAGTATAAGTCGCCCAGAAAAGCGTAGGTTTGTTTGAGTTGCGACGGGTTACCGGCTACGAGCGGCAACGCTTTTTCGAACCATTCGATGGCTTCGGCTTCGTGGTGGAGTTGCCAGAGGGCTATGGCTTTTAGTGAGATAAATTCAGGTTCGTCCGGAAAGCGTTCGTGCGCCTGTCCGGCGTAGGTGTTTAGGGTGTCCCAGCGGGTTAAATAATAGAGGATGCCGGTATAGCGGTGCCATGCGGTCTGGTCGTCCCGGTGGTTTTTCAGGGCGGTTCGTAGTACCGATACCGCCGAATCGGGGCGGGAGGAGAGCAACAGGAAGGAGGCATAAAGCGATTCGGCGCCGGCGGCCGGCGGTGTGCGCAAGAACAGGAAGGCGGTGTCGAGTTGCGGCGTAAAGGCTTTTACAAATGATGGTAGCTGGAGTACGGCCGACAGGTATTCCGTTTTATATTTCTCGTCGACCTGTGCGTTGGCGCAAAATGCGTGCATTTTTTGGAAAAATGTTTCAAAATCGCCCGCTCGCCGGTAGTAATCCATTTCGCCTAATAGCGCCGGAGCAAAGTCGGCATTTAGCGACAGGGCTTTTTGAAATGCCTGCAACGACAGCGAGTCGCGTTGCAGCGCGTCGTACTGTTCGGCCAATAGCGTGTAATAGCGGGCTTCGGGGAATGCGTCGACTAATTGTTCGAGGAGGGCGGCGGCCTGTTCCGGCCTGTCCTGTTCGATTAACAGTTCAATTTGCGCGCCTGCCAGTTGTTCGGAAAACCCGATTGTGGCGTGGGCGCGTTGCAGGACTGCCAGCGCGCTGTCCGGCTGATTGAGGCGGATAAAAATAGCCGCTAAATCGAAGTATAAATTCTCCGTCGCCGGCAGCGCCTGTAGCAATCGCCGGTATTCGGCCACTGCCGTATCGTAGTGACCGAGGGTGGCATAAATCTGCGCCAGTTGGTTGCGGTACCAGTTGTTCGTCGAATCCAGCCGTAGCGCCGATTGGCTCAACGAGAGAGCAATCGCAGGATAGTCCGAATAAAAATAAATATTCGCCAGCGTGTAAAAACACGCATCACAGCCCGGGTCGATTTCAATGGTCTTGCGAAACCACGCGCCAGCCTCCTGCCAGTTTTGCAATTCATATTGCTTCATCGCTTCGATAAAATACCATTGTTTTTCCACTCGCTTTGCGTCGCTCAACGGCTTGACCTTCGACGGATCGGATACCGGCAGCCGCACCTTGTATGCACACGACCCGGCCAACAGAGCGCCCATGAGCAAACCATACCATACGATTATTCGCCTTTTTTTCATTGTGCAAAACTACATAATTATTTTGAATTAAGCAGTCCCCCTCTTTCTTGGGAAAAAAGAGACGCGGGCAGGGAATGGTCCCCATCCGCGTCTCTTTTTATTTGAAGGATGACCGGTATGATTTTTTGTTCATTAAGGGGTGGCGGTGTCATTCACATACCAGCCCTTGCCGATGGCGATGCTTTGGGTGCAGTTCTCTGTACCAGTGCCGGCTCCTTTCGGGTTGTTGGAGATATAAATGATTTTCGTGCCCGAGTTATTATTATGCAGTGTGCCGAACAGGGCGTCGAGCGCGGCGGCGTCGAACAGATTGCTCTGCACCCTTAAGCTGGTTAGCGCGGTGTTCGTCGTTACGTCTAATGCGGTCAATGAATTACCAGAACAATTCAAATATCCCAGCGCGGTGTTATTCGTTACGTCTAATGCGGTCAATTGATTATTGACACACTCCAATAAGGTTAGCGCGGGGTTCTTCGTTACGTCTAATGAACCCAATGGATTGTTGCCACACAGCAAGGCGGTTAGCGCGGGGTTTTGACTTACGTCTAATACGGTCAATGAATTATTGACACACTCCAAGTAGGTTAGCGCGGGGTTCTTCGTTACGTCTAATGAACCCAATGGATCGTTGCCACACACCAAGCCGCTTAGCGCGGTGTTTTGACTTACGTCTAATACGGTCAATGAATTACTATAACACACCAAGCCGCTTAGCGCGGTATTTTGACTTACGTCTAATACGGTCAATGAATTACTATAACAACCCAAGAGGGTTAGCGCGGTGTTTTGACTTACGTCTAATGCGGTCAATGAATTCTCAGAACAATTCAAGTAGGTTAGCGCGGTGCATCCGGTTACGTCTAATGCGGTCAATGAAATATTAGAACAGTCCAGTTGCGTTATTGTCTTGGCCTGCACGGTTACAGTATGGGGGGAGTTGCCGGTATAGGTATGGGTGTTAGTAGCGCCGCTTGATGTATATGAACCGATATCCCCGTCGCCCCAATCAATGTATAGCGTGCCGGTGAACTCGACACTGAGAGAAATGGCTCCGGTGGAGGTAGTAGTCATGTGGACGAGGTCGCCGGTAACGGTAATAACGCCCTGCGTGGTCGCCGTGCCGCAGGGGCCGGTGGCGGTAACGGTGTAGGAGTGGGCGCCGATGACGGTCGAGGCGCCGGTGATGGTTAGCGTCTGGGCGTTCCATGTATAGCTCAG
>JAITKF010000068.1 GCA_031278545.1 Prevotellaceae bacterium | reverse complement strand
CTGCACCTGTGGCGCGAAACAGGCGCCCACATCGGCAACCTCATCAAAGCCGTGCTGTTTACCTACGACCCGCAAGCCATTATCCTGGGCGGAAGCATCGCCCGTGCTTTTGAGTTTTTTCGCGAAACAATGTATGAAAGCCTCCAGCGCTTCCCCTACCCCGGGAATGTCGAACGCGTCGCCATCCTTCATTCCAAAAAGGAAGACGCGGCCTTGCTCGGCGCGGCAACCCTGTGAGGAATAAAATGGTTTACAATTTGCGAACTACTTAATACGAATCCTTTATGAAAAAGCTTATCACCATTGTCTTGTTTTTTTCTGCATGGTGTGCCCGTGCACAGTTTTCGGACGACTTTGAAAATGGCGCGTTGGCCGGGTGGCTGCAAGCGCCCGCCGGCATGTGGAGCGCCTCCTCCGCATCGGGACGGTTAAGCGGGGGTTTTTCATTGCGGCATTCTTCTACGCTTACGCAAACTACTGACTGGATTTCCGCACCTGTCGAGGCATTTTCGCTTGATGAGGGAATGACTACATGGCGGTTTCTTATGCGCTATAACTACAACCCGACGACTAACAACAAATGGGCGGTGGTGCTGATGTCCGACACATCAGCAACGGCATGGGAGGCCGGCGCCGGCGACGGGTATGCCGTGGGAGTCAATCAGGCAGTGGGCATATCGGACAAACTGCTATGCCTGTACGCCATTCATGATAACAATTTTACGGAAGTAATTAAAACAACGGTCAATTGGAATACCGACATCGGCACGTCCACGTCGACAACGGTCGCCATGGAAATCGTCCGGAGCGCCGACGGGGAGTGGAATCTTTATTTGGCGAAAAGCAACCGCTTCGACAGTCTGCAATGGTATGGCTCGGCGGTGCATACCGACTATTTGCAGGCGCATTATTTCGGGGCCGTCAATACGTATACTTCCGCATCGTCCGGTGGACAGAAACTGTGGTTGGACGATATTTACATTAGATCATCGGCATTCCCCGCTAAAATAGCGGCGGTCCGGCAGCAGGGACGATATGGCCTTCTGGTCGATTTCAGCCATCCGATGCAGACGTCGTCGATGCAGACGGCCGAGAATTACACGCTCGCAACCGACGTCGGCAACCTGTATCCACAAACGGTCGATATACAGTCGTCGCAACAAGCGCTGTTGACGTTTGCCGATTTATTGCCGCGTGGTCGTGCGACACTCCGTGTCGAGCGCCTGCGGGACGCCAATAATAATGCGGTGGACGACCATTGGGAGCTGTCTATCTTGTACCATCTGTATGGCGATGTGGTGATCAATGAAATCATGGCGGCATCGGCGCCGTCGGTCGGCTTACCCGAAATCAATTATATCGAATTATACAACCGGCTGGCGACGCCTGTTCCGCTCAATGGATGGAAACTGGAGTTTATCACCACGTCGTCCGGCAATGTGGTAACGGGGAATATCGACCCGACGACCATTCCGGCGAACGGTTACCTGATATTATGTGCACGGACGGCAGTGGAAGACATGCATTACTACGGGGAAACCACTGGATTGACCAACATCTCAAGCCTTACGCAAACAGGCAAAACGCTTCGGCTGAAGGATAGCGACGGCGGCCTTCTTGCGCATCTCACTTACGCCGGCGCGTGGATTACCGAAGACACAAAACGCGCCGGTGGATGGTCGCTGGAGAAAATAGATGCGGATAACCTTTCGGAAAATCCGTCGAATTGGGCAGCAAGCGAAGATGCTGCCGGCGGAACGCCCGGACGGCAGAATGCCGTACAACGACCAAATCCAGACATTGACGCGCCTTTTATAACAGACTTGCAAAACCTCAGCCGTGACTCCCTCCGACTGACATTCAATGAGCTTTTTGATACCCTTGCCGCCCGACGTCCCGAATGTTATTCGGTCGACAACGGTGTTGGACATCCCCAGCAGGTCGCATGGGATGCAAGTCGCCCGTTGCAGGTTACGTTGATCTTTGCCGGCGCGTTGGAGGAAAAGACCCTCTATGCGCTAACCATATCGACGCCGTTCTGTGATTTAGCCGGCAACGCGCCCCTCGAGGAAGCATATACCTTTGGCCGCCTGATGCCGCCACAGCCTGATAATATAGTGATAAACGAAATCCTGTTCAATCCATATGTCGGAGGGGTCGATTTCGTGGAACTCTACAACCGTTCCGATGCTATTTTTGATTTACGATCCGTACGCCTCGCCAACCGCGACGGCGAGTACAACGTCGCATCGGTACGTGCTGTCGAACAAAAGCATTTCCTGCGTCCCGGCGATTATGCCGTGTTGACGACCGACATAAACGCCGTGCAACTGTTTTATGACGTACCGCATCCCGAAAAAGTCGTTACAATGAGCAGTCTGCCGGCGTACTCCGACGATGCCGGTCATGTGGTGCTGCTATCAGAATCGGGCGCGATTATCGACGAATTGGCCTATACCGCCAAAATGCACCATGCCTTTATTGTCCGTCCCGAAGGCGTGTCGCTGGAACGCGTCAACCCGGAACGACCAACGGCCGAAACAGCTAACTGGCAGTCGGCAGCAGAGGATAAGCGTTTTGCTACGCCCACTGAACAAAATTCCCAATATAATCCCGCACAGGCCGACGGCGGCGAGGGTTATTTCAGCCTGCCCTTTCCGGTATTCTCGCCCGACGGCGACGGCTACAACGATGTATTGTTTATCGACTACCGAATACCGGAAGCAGGTTATGTCGCAACGATTACCGTGTACGACATCCACGGCCGTCTGGTACGGGAGATAGCGAAAAAAGCCCTCCTTGGCGTCGACTCCCGTTTCCATTGGGACGGTGTGCGCTACGACAACCATCAGGCTATCCCAGGCATATACCTTATTTTCATCGAATACTTCGACCGGCACGGCAATGTAAAACAAGTAAAAATGACTTGCGCCGTGGCAATGCGATAATGGCCGGCGGCGGTCAAGGTGCATGAAGGGTCTTCATATCGGCTGCGGAAGAACGGTATTTGGTGAACTTTGTGGAGTCGTGGAGTTGCTTAGCGTAATGCGTTTGAATCTACCTCCTACTGCTTTTCGGGCGATTAAGAATATTTTTCTACCTTTGCAAAAACAAAACAAACAAACAATATGAAGAAAATGCTTTTTGCAGCGACCATCACACTGATGGCGGCCTGCACACCCATCGACGGGTATGTAATTAAAGGAACCATTGACGGCCTCAAAACAGGCGTCGTCGTACTGAGAAACTTCTCGCACGACAACCCCATAGCCGAGACCACCGACATTAAGAACGGAAAATTCGTATTTACCGGTAAGGTAACTACCCCCGAACCCTATTACCTCAATATCGAAGGACAGGAGGGACGACTGAACTTCTTCCTTGACAACGGTGAAATCACCCTCCGCACCTCCATTGATTCGCCATACAAAATGACCCTGCACGGGCCGGCGACAACCCTGTTTGCTAAAAGCATCGACGATGTCGAACGCACATTCTACGACGCATGGCCTTACGACAATCAGGCATTAGTAACCGAATTTCAGGATGCTGCTACGTCGCCCGAACGGAAATCGGAAATCATTCGCATCGTTGAAGACGCCGAAGAACATGTCGCCGACGTACAGAAAAAAATGTCGCTGGAATATGCCGAATCACACCCCATCTCGCCCTATACCGCCTACATCCTCCACCAGTACATAGAAAACCTTTCAATCGAAGAACTGGAAATATACCTGTCGGCCTTACAGCAAGCCCACCCCGACAACCGCTTCGTACAAGACTTGGCGGTCGTCGTCCCCACCATCAAAGCGACCACCGAAGGACAAATAGCCCCCGACTTCACACAGCACAACCCCGACGGCCAACCGCTGACATTCTCGACTATCTACACTAAAAACAAACTGACGATGATCGACTTTTGGGCTTCATGGTGCGGCCCGTGTCGCCGGTTTAACCCCATACTGGTCGCGCTCTACAAAAAATACCACTCGAAAGGACTGGAGATAGTCGCCGTATCGCTCGATAATAAACCGGATAACTGGACGACAGCCATCGCCAAAGACAACCTTACATGGTATCACGTATCCGACCTCAACGGATGGAACAATGCCGTAGTCAAACAATACAACATCCGCTATATCCCGCAAAACATATTCGTCAACGCCGCCGGCGAAATCATGGGTAAACGAATAGCGGAAACCGACATAGACGCTTTCTTAGCATCGCAACTGAACTGATGATTCCCCTTCGGAAAATAAAATGGATGCCGCGGACGGCCGTCGCCCTGTTGACAGCCATTGCCTTGTACGCCTGCGCCGCCTCGACGCCGTATATCACAACCTCGCTGCAACCGATAGATAGCCGTTTCGACACGCGTCCCGACACAGCGGCGCTGACCATCTTGGCACACTACAAACCGCAACTGGACGCTCGGATGAACGTCGTCATCGGACGGACAGCGCAGGCCCTGCCCGACGGCGACTACAACAGCCCGATAGCGCGCTTTACAACACACGCCATCCTCCGCTATGCCGAACAGGAAGGCATTCCGGTTGACTTCTCGTTATACAACATCGGCGGCCTGCGCGCCGGTTTACCACAAGGCGACATCCGGCTCCTCGACATCTACTCCGTCTACTCGTTCGACAACGACGTAGTCGTACTCTCCATTCAAGGAAAATACCTGCGTGAACTAGCCGCCTTCTTTGCCCGCACCCACCCACAGCCGATGGGCGCTGCCGAACTGGAAATCGCGCCCAACGGTGAAGCCACCCTCCGTATTAACGGCCATACGCTGGACGACGACCGGATGTATCGCCTCGTCACCAACAACTTTGTAGGCGACGGCGGAGACGATATGACCATGCTACGCCACGCCGCGACGGTCGAACACATAGGCGTCCTGTTCCGCGACGCAATGATCCGTTACGTCCAAACCGCCAAACAGGAAATAACACCGCAACCATAGAATAAACCGACAATGCGAAGAACAACCCTGCTTTTATTACTCACCCTCGCCCTCTCGCCTGTCGGCGGATGGGCGCAAACAAAATTAGTCATCCTCCACACCAACGACGTACACAGTCAGGTAGAGCCTGCGGCGAATGGTTTGGGCGGAATGGTGCGCATGGCGACATACGTCAACGACATCCGCGCAACAGAAGACCATGTGTTGCTGCTAAGCGCCGGCGATTTCTTCCAGGGAACGCCCTACTTCAACCTGTTCTTCGGACGAGTCGAAATCGAACTAATGAACGCCATGCGCTATGACGCAGCCTGCCTCGGCAACCACGAATTTGACTACGGCATGGACACTCTGGCACAGCGCCTGCGCGAAGCTCGCTTCCCAATCGTAACCGCCAACTACGACGTAAGCCGGACGCCCCTGCGCGACCACGTCGAACCATACACAATCATCGACCGCGGCGGCATACGAATAGGTGTGATAGGTATTGGCGTCGACCTCTCCTCCTGTGCATTCGACTATCTGTGGAACGGTATGACCATCGCCGACCCCATCGCCACCGCCAACGCCCTCGCCAAACAATTGAAAAACGAGGAACACTGCCATCTCGTCGTCTGCCTGTCCCATATCGGACACGAAGACGATTTCACACTCGCCGAAAACTCCTCCGACATCGACATCATCATCGGCGGACACACCCACCACTACCTGCAGGAAGTGCGGAAAAACCGCAACGGAATAAACATCCCCGTCGTACAAGCCGGCAAATCCGGCCTGCAGGCCGGAAAAATAGAAGTGTGGATAAACCCGTGAAACAACTCTTCAAATGGCTATTCTTAGCGCCGCCTGCGTTAGTATACGGAATCATCATTGCGACACGAAACAAATGCTACGACTGTGGCCTGTGCGCCTCCACCGACTTCCCCATACCGATTATAACCGTAGGAAATATCACGGTCGGCGGCACAGGCAAAACCCCCCATACGGAAAAACTGACGACCCTGCTACAAGACCCACAGCATACGGCCATCCTCTCACGCGGCTACAAACGCTCGACTAAAGACTTCCGCTACGTATCCTTTGACGACACCCCCGCGACCGTCGGCGACGAACCCCTACAGATGAAACGGAAATTCCCCGACGTTACGGTAGCCGTTGACCGCCGCCGCGTAAACGGCATCCGGCAACTGATAGCCGACAACGACGGCATCAAACGGGTCATCCTCGACGATGCCTTTCAGCACCGTCGGGTACGCCCCACCGTATCGGTACTGCTGGTCGACTACAACCGTCCAGTGCGGAATGATTTCCTGATACCGCTCGGGCGCCTGCGCGACAGCAAAAACCAAATACCCCGCGCCGACATGGTCATCATCACCAAATGTCCCCCAGACCTGTCGCCGATTGCACAACGGATATTAACCCACGACATGCGCCTGTTCCCCTACCAGTCGTTATTTTTTACCACCTATGACTACGGTGAAGCCTGCATGGTATTCGCAGGCGCCACATCCCTTCAATCTCCCCCGCCCCGCCTGTCGCCCGTCGCCGACGAATGCCTGCTCATCACCGGTATTGCCAATCCTGCCCCGCTGGTAGCCTATCTCGCCAAAATAAACCGCCCGCCGGTAACACATTTGGCCTTTGCCGACCACCGCACATTCACCGCGCGTGATGTACGGAAGATAAACGACGCTGCGCTCCGACATCCCAATATACCTGTCATTACAACCGAAAAAGACGCCATGCGCTTATGCGGAGCCGCCGGCTTATCGGACGATGTGCGGCAGCGGCTCTGCTACCTGCCCATCGCCGTCCGGTTTTTACCGGAAGAGAAAGAAACGCTATTTAAAAAAGAAATCATTAAAAAAATCGCCCTGCACAACAGGAATACAACAAAAGGAACGACTTGATGGAAATGACACGGCAGCACGTAGAAACGGTGTTAAGCGCCATAGTACATCCGGCGACAGGCAAGGATATTGTCGCGATGGGATTAGTAGAGAATATTCAAATCGACGGCCACCGTATCCGTATGCGATTGGTCTTTCCGCAGCCCGACCCGCTGGCGTCGACCATTAAAAAAGAAATGGAACAGCGCCTCTCCGACGCATTCCCGCAGGCGGAAGTGAAAGGCCTCATCATGGAATTAGTACGGACGCCGCCGCCCGCGCCAACGCCGTCCGCACCGGACTACAACGGACTGGCTGCCGTCCGGCAGATTGTCGCCATCGCATCGGGCAAAGGCGGCGTGGGCAAATCCACAGTAGCGGTCAATCTGGCCGTAGCGCTGGCTGCCCGCGGACTACAAGTCGGGCTGGTCGACGCAGATATTTACGGCCCCTCCGTACCGAAAATGATTGCCGCCGAAACCGCCCGTCCTCGTGTGCGGCAAGACGGCGACAGGGAATGGATATTGCCCGTCGAACGGTACGGCGTGCGATGGATTTCTATCGGCTTTTTCGTCGCACCGGAGCAGCCGATGATTTGGCGCGGCCCAATGGCCACCAAGGCGCTCCGGCAATTGACAAAACAGGTCGACTGGGGCGCGCTGGACATCCTGCTCATTGACCTGCCCCCCGGCACCGGCGATATCCACCTGAGCATGATTCACGACATTCCCCTCACGGGAGCAATTGTCGTCAGCACTCCGCAGGCTGTCGCTCTGGCCGATGTCGAGAAAGGCGTCAATATGTTTTTGAATAAAGATATTCAGGTGCGCGTACTGGGGCTGGTCGAAAACATGGCGTGGTTTACGCCCGCAGAACTGCCGCAAAATCGCTATTACCTGTTCGGACGGGGCGGCGTGGCCGCGCTGGCCCACAAAATGCGCCTCCCCCTGCTGGCGCAAATACCCCTCGTACAAAGCATCTGTGACAGCGGCGACGCCGGCGAACCCATCGCCCTCAAGGACGACGACGCCGGCGATGCTTTCCGCACATTAGCCGGAACGGTCGAGACAACCTTTTACCGGAAAACGCAGTGAAGTTCACATCTATATTTGTTTTATAGCACATAAGGTACGGGCAACCCTGCATCCGCTGCAGGTCATTTCTAATGCGTAAAGGGAAACGTCGTCGCCTCCGCTGGCGGGGATGTCCGAAGGGCGGGGGTGGAATAGTTCATAGTTCAAAAAAAAATTCCTCTCTTTTAAACTCTTTTTGGCTGATTTTAAAAAAAGTCATACCTTTGCCGCCGGTACCGTTTTTTTTGATTAAATTTCTTGTTTAATCAAAACCCCTTTCTCCATTCTCTTTTTTCTTTATCTCTAAGTACTTCTATTGTC
>JAITKF010000123.1 GCA_031278545.1 Prevotellaceae bacterium | reverse complement strand
GGAAGTCGTACGTGCGGTTAGCGGTGGTGATGTACATCGTAACGTCGCCCTCCTCTGCCGGCGTAACGGGCGTATCGGGTTCGTCCGAGACGCCTTTGTCCTTGCAGGCAAATGCCGTTGTAGCAAAGAAGCAGGCAAGCGCCAAGAGTAATTTTAGATAAATGTTTTTTTTCATGCGCGTCCTGCTTTACGGTAATGTGACGGATGCTACATTGATGGAGTTGGCGCTCCAGTCAATCGTCAGGCGATATATTCCTTCCTCTATGCCCACCTTCGGGAAGATGTTGCTGCCCGCCGTGCCTTCCAGAATGTCCAGCCCGCTATAGGTAAACTTATCGTATGTTTTTTCGCCGCCCCAACCGGTAGTTTCGTATGGTTTGAAACTTATCCAGCCATACTGGTCGCCGGGCGACAGAATAAACATCGTTACCTGATATACGTTGGCAGAAATCCTGCGCGTCAGCAGGAAATTCCGCACATTACCAAACCCCCACCATACATGTTCCTTCGCTATTTTGCTCGGGTAGCCGATGCCGCCGCCGGTAATCAGGATATAATCGGGGTAAGCCGGCGAAGTTTCCGGTAACAGCGCCATATATTGACTGGTTTTATTATAGTACAGGGTATAGTTGCCTGTCTCGCCCAGAAATTTTACCTTATTCGGATTGATACGCTCGAAGAAATCCATGTTATAGACGAGGGTTTGTGACGCGAGGTCGTTATACACGTTGTATTCCTCATTTTTTGTTAAGGTCGTTGCCCACGTATAAAACTCTTCCCCGTCGATAGCGGTTTCCGTAAAATCGTCGAGCATGAAATTGGGCGTGGCATACGCCGCGCCAACCTGTGACGCCGTGAAGCGATAGTTGTCGAAGGTAAAAGAGGTAATGACGTCGCTACCGCCAAAGGCAAAGAGACTGCCGCCAGTTTCGTCTACCAACTGGATTTTACCATTATTGTCGCCCCATACCAGCCCCGAATAGTCTATCTGGTTACCGGCAGTGATTTTTTGGGCTATCCGGTAGGTAAACGAGCGGCTTATTACCACATCTGTTACGGTGTAGTTGTCCCTGTTAGCGGATTGCGGCGTCAATGGATATATTTCGCCAGCGTCTGTAACCAGATACAATTGCGTAAAGTAGGGACGTTTCCCCGTAAAGCCGGTCAGTTCGCGGGTAGCCGCGCCGTTTCTGGTATTGGTAAGCGTCAATACGAAACTTGCCGGCGCATTGTCGGGCATGTTATCCACCAGTGGAACGAAAATTTTTGCCGACACGTTCGCGCCTGTTTCGCCCGTGCGCAGGTCAAGCGTGGTAACGGGAACGGTTCTATTGTCCACCACAAGGTTTACCGCCAGCGTTGAAAGCGGTATTTCAGGATCGGACACGGCGGCTGTAATCGTTACGGAATCGCCGTACGTAAAGGTGGCCGGTTCTATCGTTGCTGATGTAATCACAGGAACGGATGGTTGCGGCGGGTCGCCATACCTGTTGTCATCGCAGGACGCCGGCAGCAGCAATGCCGCCATGCTTATTAAAAAAATAGTAGCTGTCTTTTTCATATTTTATAGTTTTATGCGAATTACATTGTTCATTATTCATTATTAGTATCCCGGATTTTGCACGAGATTCGGGTTCTGGTCGATGACTACTTGCGGAATAGGCAGCTTGTAGGAGTTTTGCGTAAACGGATATTGCTGCGCCGGTCGTCCCGAGTCTTTGGCGTATACCGCATTCATCACTTCTTCTACTTTGTCGAGTCGCACCAGATCAAACCAGCGTTCACCTTCCAGCGCCAGTTCCAGCCGGCGTTCCTTCAGCAGTGCATTCAGGATGCTTTCCCTGTCTGCCGTAGCCGACGAGGGCAAGTTGCCCAATCCCGCGCGTTGCCGGATGCGGTTGATAATAGCCGCCGCGCCCGCAAAATCGGGACTGGCTTTCATGATCAACGCTTCAGCCTTCAACAGCAGCAGGTCGGCATAGCGGTATTTTATTATGTTGTTGTACGCCGAACGGTATTTGTACATGAACGGATAATTGTTGGCAGGGTAATAAATAGACCATCCGCAGTCGTACCACACCACTGTTTCGTTAAGCCGTTTGGTGTCGCCTGCGTCCTGAAACGCTTTGAGCAGGTCGCGCGAAGGCGTGATCCATTTCGCCCATTCAAAATAGAATGTCCAGTTTTCCAATGTCCGTCCCAGCATCCAGGACAGCCAGTTGCCGGCGCCGGTGAAATACTGCGCTTCGTAGATTACCTCTTTACTGTTGCGCGTAATCGGGGCTATTGCCGGATTATCCTGCCCGACCGGTTTGGAGGGGTCTTCCAATACCACGCCAAACAACGTGCTGAAATCATTTTCCAAATCAATTCCGTCAGCGCCCACTGCGTCGCAGTATTGAATGACCTTGTCGTAATCGCGCAATGGCTTTTCGGCATATATTTTTGCCAGCAGGGTGCGGGCAACCGTTTTGGAAAATTGCGTTTTGTCGCTCGGGTCATTATCCGGCGCATAGTTTATCGCTTCCAGCAAGTCCTGTTCTATTTGCTGGTAAACCTCCAGCTCCGATGTTTGCGGCGGAAAGTACGAATCATACACCTCTGCCACGTTTTCAGACGTAATATCGCCGGCGGTGGTCGTAATCAGCGGCACATTGCCCCAGATACGCGCCATGTCGAAATAAATCATGGAGCGGAAAATAAGCGCTTCCGCTTTGTACTGCGCCCGTTCGGCGGCTGTGAGCGCCGGGTCGGGAACGTCGTCGATATTACTGATGAGTAGATTGACTATCCCTACATCCTCCATGTATCTTGTCCAGTCGCGATACAGGTTATTATTGGAGCCTTCAATGGAATTGACTTCAAACGGGGTCGTTTCATTGTTCGGGGAGCCGGCATAAGCGTTGTCCGAATGGCTTTCGTTGAGCAAAAGCATATCGAGGTACCAATGCTCCTGACGGTTTTTATACCTGTCGTGAACGGTGGTGCGGTAGCTTAATACAGCCGCCTTATCTTTAAAAACGACCCTTACGCTGTCAGTGGCGACGCCTTCGGTTACGTCCGAATAGGTATCCAGCGGGTCATAATCCAGCGAGCAGGATGCGGCAAAGCATGCCAGCGCGAATAATATAAGTAGATTTATGTGTTTCATATTTTTCATTATTAAAATTCAATATTAAGTCCAAATACATACGTCCGGCTGTGCGGATACGTTCCCCAATCAATGCCCTGCACGGCGCCGCTGTCGCCCCACTGGTTGACTTCGGGGTCCATGCCCGAATACCTTGTCCATGTGAGCAGGTTCTGCGCCGTGAAATAGGGTTGCAGGCGGGTAATGCCTATTTTTTGGAGAAAACGCCCGGTGAAATTATACGAAAGCGTAATATCTTTCACCCGCAGGTAACTGCCGTCTTCAACCACATACGACGACGGCTCAATGTAAAAGCCGGCTTTTGGCACGTCGGTAATTTGGCCGGGCGTGCGCCAGCGGTCGAGTACGCGCGTCGATTGGTTTTTCAGGTCGAACATCCCTTCTATCTCGTATTTTGAGGCATTGAAAATATCATTGCCGTAAGAACCTTGCAAAAATATACTCAGGTTAAAATTTTTCCACGAAAACGTATTGGTCAGCCCGAAGGTAAAGTCAGGATTGGGGTCTCCGATGTAGGTTTTGTCGGTCGAGCTTACCCGTCCGTCGTTATTCAGGTCGCGGTACATCAATTCGCCGGTTTCGGGATCTACCCCATCGCTGATATACCCGTAGAAGCCGCCCAATGCCCGTCCCGGCTCGTTACGTACTACAGGCATTTCGTGCAGGGCGTCGGTAGTGGTGGCAGTGTAGTATATTTTTTGCAGTTCCAGCGATTCCAGTTTATTCCGGTTAAACGAAATATTGAAGTCGGTGTTCCATGCCAGTTCGCCTTGCAGGTTGCGCGAGCTAACCGAAAATTCAAATCCCTGATTGGTCATTACGCCTTCGTTACGCACAATGTTGTTGGCAGCGGCGGCGCCCGCAGGCAGCGACACGTACATCAACATATCGGTCGTGCGTTTGTAGTAATAATCCATCGTTATATTTAACCGGTTAAACAATGCCAAATCCACGCCGACGCCGGTCTGCGAAGTCGTTTCCCACCGCAGGTCAGCGGTGCGCAGGTTGGCTTGGCTGATAGTGGCCAGTGCGTCGCTTTGCCCGTCAATCCACCATTGCTGGCGCGTTGCATTGTAGCGTTGCAAATAAGCATAGTCGCCCACGCCCGACTGGTTGCCCGTTTGTCCCCAACCGCCGCGGATTTTCAAATCATCCAACCATTCCATGCCGCTCATGAATTCTTCGGCGGACAGACGCCAGGCGGCAGAAAACGACGGGAACACGCCCCACCGGTGGTCGGGATGCAGCTTCGACGAACCGTCGGCGCGCACATTGGCGGTAAATAAATATTTGCTGTCGAAATTGTACGCCACGCGACCGAAGTATGACATAATGCCCCATTGCGCAGCGCTGGTGCCGGTGTTGTCCCACGCAATTTTATTGGCGACGTTCAGCGTCTTAATCTGGTCGTCTTTGTAGTGTGAAGCGTTTATCCAACTGTTGGTATAATCGGAATCCGTCCACGAACTGCCAAGCATGGCTTCCAGCGTATGTTTGGCAAAGGATTTTTTAAACGATAACACGTTATCGAATACCAGCACGGTATTCATATTGCGGCTGTCCCACCCGCTGCCCCAGTCGTCGCGGTCGGCAGCGTGAACGGGCGGCGTGAAGCCGGTAGTTAGCCCGTTTCGCCGGTCGAGGGTAAAGGACGACTTAAAGGTTAATTCGGGGATG
>JAITKF010000110.1 GCA_031278545.1 Prevotellaceae bacterium | reverse complement strand
AGCCCTCAACGCCGCCACATTTACGCCCACGGCTGATACTGACTACATCGTTAGGGCGCGCAACGCCGCCTACTGCGAAACAAAGAACACCGCGCGGGTAACGGTCTACCCGAAGCCTGCGCCCGCATTCGTCAGTCCGCCTTTGACCGCCTGCGCCGGCAGCACGGTTACGCTCACCGCCTCCGGCGGCGGCTCCTACTGCTTTACTTACGGCTGCTCCGCCTGCGGACGCAATCCCTACACCACCGGCAACGACGCCCCGACTGAATACGACTGCCTCTTTGCGAGCGACACCTGCATATTTAGGGCCGACAACAGCTATACGCTTACGATGCCCGACTCGGGGGTCGTTACTGTCTGCGTGCGGGTGGTCAATGCCCACGGCTGCGTAGACAGCGCTTGCGTAACGATTGACGTGTACCCCGTGTTTACCGCCGGCGCCATTACCACTGCATCAGGCTCTGTGGGTGGGAGAACCAAACCCGGCATAACCATTGCTAATGCAACCCCCGCTTCCGGCGGTGACGGCAATATAACCTACCAGTGGCGGCGTTCCGGTGACGGCAGCCCCGCCACCCTCACCGGCGATGCTGAAACTTACGATATAGGTAACGATACTTCAAATTATGAAACTGCCGGCACGTATTATATAAACAGGTATGCCAAAGACGAAACCTGTAATACGGAGTGGGAGGAGTCGACCGGTACTTATACCTTAACGGTTTCAGGCGTCAACCAGCTGCAAGGCGGCTGTACCTTTACCCAGCCGGAGGTAGTGGGGACGTTTCAAACTTTTGACAAAGATTACAGCCCCGCTACGTATGTAACCTTAACCGATGAGCGGGACAGCAACAATTATACGGTAGTAAAGATTGGCACTCGCTGGATGATGGCGCAGAATTTGAATTACCAGACGGCTATGACCTATCAACCAAACAGTGCAGAACCATCTACTTCTTCCGGTTCAAATACCGCGTTAATCGGTCATTTCTGGTGTCCGGGTGGGTATGGTACGACTACGACCACTTCTACCCGGGCAAGTTGTGACGTTTGGGGCGCGTTGTATTCGTGGGAAACGGCAATGATGGTGGACGGTAAATGGACAAGTAGTGATCATAGCAGTAGCTCTTGGATGCAGACTTATGATAATTGGGGTACGTATACTGCATCCGGTAATACGCAAAATCACGGTCGGTCAGATGCAGGTGGAGTAACGGATGGTCGCGGTATCTGCCCGGAGAACTGGCATGTGCCGACGGACAAAGAATGGGGCGATATTCTCGATGAAATGGAAACCGGTACTAAAAATCATAATGATTCAATTAATTGGAGAGGTCAAACAGCCGGTTCTCGGGCGAAGTCAACGTGTACGTGTAACGATAGTGTAAGTGGTTCGGATTGCGTAGATGATGCTAAAGCGAACTGGTATTATCATGATACTAATTCAGGTACGGATAATTATGGTTTCCGCGTCCTCCCGACTGGCAACCGCAACTACGATGGTTCGGACTTCAACGAACGGGGCTACACCGCCTTATTTTGGAGCTCCTCCGCCTACAGTCCTCCGTGGGCATGGATCCGGGGCTTCGTTTACATCGAGGCCACCGTCTACCGCGAATACACCAATCGCTCCTGCGGCTTCTCCGTCCGCTGTGTCAGGGATGAGTAGCTTATAAAAATGTAAGCATTAGTTCGCGCCGCTGCAGATTTTACATCCGGCTGTATGTTTTGCATGGAAATTTTATGTATCTTTGTCCCTCAAATCAGACTCCGTAGCTCAGTTGGTAGAGCAACAGACTCTTAATCTGTGGGTCGTGGGTTCGACCCCCACCGGGGTCACTGAAAATGACACTAAGGGTATTGCAACGGAAACTTACTTTTCACGGTTTTTTCCGTGAACATAGTACAGGCTGCTACGGCACGGTATTATTTCATTTAGGTGTAGTCATTATCCTTCTTTCGGCTAAATTATATTCTATCGGCACAAAGGAGATTTCTATTATGCTCGACTTCTCAGAACCGGATCCTAAGGAACTCCAACAACGGCAAGAACAGCAACGCGCGATGGTGATGAGCGCATTAAACCGGCAAATTGCGAACCGTCCGTCGGTCAACGTCGCCGAAGTACGCAACGTCGCCGTCAACGTTGCCGAATTGCAAAACCAGCCCCTGCGCGACGACCGCAACACCAACACCAACCAGTTGTACGACGAAGCCCGACAGGTGCAGGACAAACTGAATGCCGCCCGGCAGCAAGTGCTCGACATGCAAGGCGCTGACGACGTCGCCCGACCGTCGAACAAGCCGGCGGCAACTGCTACGGCCGTCTATCAGGGACCGTCGGTCATCCGATACGAGCTGGGCAACCGGAAAGCCTTTTCGTTACCCGTGCCGGCCTACCAGTGCCTGCACGGCGGAGATATTAAGGTGCTCATCGAAGCCGACAGGCGCGGGTATGTAAAAACGACCAAAATAGACGTGCCCGCTTCGTCGAGCGACCGCTGTTTGCAGGAAGCCGCCGTAACGATGGCGCGCCTGTCGCGCTTTGAAGTCGATGCCGCAGCTCCTAACCGGCAGGCGGGGTACATTATCTACCGCTTTTTCGCGCAGTAAGTGCCAATGATATGTCCAACCCCTCAACACACATTTAATTCTGTTATGACATTACAAGAAGTAGCCCAATTAGTCAACGGCGAGATTGTCTGCGGTACAGGGCGAGCGCAGGAATTTGTCGAGTACGGCTTTGCCTCGGACTTAATGAGCGATGTGCTGACGCAAAAATGTTCAAACTTTTTGCTGATTACCGGCCTGTCGAATAATCAGGCTATCCGCACCGCCGAAATGTCCGACGCCCAATACATCCTCTTTGTCCGCCACAAAAAAGCGACCCCCGATATGCTGTCGCTGGCTGCCGACAATGATATGGTAATTATCCAAAGCCCCTTTTCGATGTTCAAAGCAGCCGGAATCCTCTACTCCGCCGGATTGAAACCGGTGTATTAACGATGTCGAACCCTAACGGAAATCCACGATGCAACTGACTTTTCATGTACAGGGAGGCGATTTTACCCGCGCCGGCGATGCGTCGAGTCAGGTAAAAAAGACGTTGAAGCAACTGAATATCGACCCCAGTGTAACCAAACGGGTAGTGGTGGCGCTGTACGAGGCGGAGGTCAATATTGTAGCGCACGCCCACCGCGGCGTCATTACCGCCGATATTGACCCTGTGCGGATATTGTTACGGCTCGAAGACGAAGGGCCGGGAATTCCCGATATTGAACTGGCCATGCAACGAGGTTTTTCGACCGCTTCGGCGGAAGTGCGCGAGATGGGCTTCGGCGCAGGCATGGGATTACCTAATATCCTCGAAAATGCCGACCGGTTTCACATTGATTCTGTTGTCGGGAAAGGCACGACGCTCACGATTGCCGTCAATCTGCAACCTTGTCCCTAACCAGCCGTAAGCTCATGGAACAACAAGCATTTCATCATGCGTTAAAAATACGACACGACGTCTGTACAGGTTGTTCGCACTGCATGAAAGTGTGTCCGACGGAAGCCTTACGCGTCCACGGCGGCAAGGCGTTACTCTACCCCGTATGGTGCATCGACTGCGGCGAATGCCACCGCGTCTGTCCCACGCGCGCCATCGTGGTAGAGGACGATGATTTCAAAGATATTTTCCGGTATCGACGCCGGATTTTACTGATCCCCTCGATATTTATCGGGCAATTTGGCGCTACGGTATCCCGTCGGGAAATTATGGACATCCTGCTACACCTCGGTTTTACCGATGTACGTGAGGCGGAGCACAGCGTCGATTTCTTAATTGACGAAATCAACCGCTACCTCCAAACGCACGAAAAACCGGTAATCTCCTCCTTCTGTCCGGCAGTAACACGCCTGATACAAATCCGTTTCCCGGCCCTGGTCGACCATGTCCTGCGACTGAAACAACCTCTCGAAGTAACGACCGAATATTTCCGGCAATGGTATGCCCGACAAGGCGTCGACCCCGCCGACGTCGGTATCTTCTACCTCACGCCCTGCGCCGCTAAAATCGCCTCCATCAAAGCGCCGGTAGGCGACTATGCATCGCCAATTGATGGTGTAATCAACATGAATTACATGTACAATCGCGTATTGCAGGAACGCGGGAAAGAACTCCCCGCAACAACCCATGAAACGCAAGTCTCGGCACGCGGCATGACATGGTCGCTCACCGGCGGCGAAGTCCGCCATATCGACGGCAAAGGGCTGGCTATTGACGGTATCGAAAACGTCGTGGAATTTTTGGAACGTATCGAAAACGACGAGATTTCCGGCGTCGATTACTTAGAACTGCGCGCCTGCGACGAAAGCTGTTCAGGTGGTATCCTGACCCCCTACAATCGTTTTCTGGCCGCCGAGTGCATCCGTCTTAACGCCCAAGCGCAGGCCAGCGCCAATGACGCCATCGACGAGTATCGACAATACCTCTCGGGCGCGATTGACGTCGGTCAAATCCGTCCCCGCTCGATGGTTAAATACGATTTGGATATTACCAAAGCGCTGCAAAAAATGGAGAAAGCCCGCGAACTGAAACGCGCCTTACCGGGCGTCGATTGTGGCGCGTGCGGTGCGCCAAGCTGTGAAGCGTTAGCCGAAGACATTGTACGCGGACAAGCCGCCGTCGAACACTGCATCTTCATCCAAACGCGTAGCGAGAAGCAAGGACTGCTACCACAGGAACAAGCTATCAAAATCATGGAAAAAATATGGGGAAAAGAGAAAATAGATGAATGCGCTATACGCGACGAAGAAATGAAAACATATCAAACAGAAAGACACATAATCAAATAGAACAGTATGAAAAAAATAGTTGTATTATCAGGCGCGGGAGTAAGCGCCGAGAGCGGCATCAGCACATTCCGCGACAGCGGGGGATTGTGGGAACAACATCGGATTGAAGACGTAGCCACCTACGAAGGCTGGCTGAAAAACCGGAAATTAGTACTAGACTTTTACAACCTCCGGCGAAAGCAGCTACTAAACGCACAACCCAACGCTGGACACTATGAACTGGCACGGCTGGAGCAGGCATACGAAGTACACATCATCACACAAAACGTAGACGACCTGCACGAACGCGCCGGCTCGACGAACGTGCTGCACCTCCACGGCGAACTCAAAAAAGCACGCAGCACCGTCGACCCCGACTACATCGTCGACATTGAAGGATGGGCGCTGACCGAAGGAATGACCGACCCCAAAGGCGCACAACTGCGCCCGCACATCGTATGGTTCGGCGAGGCTGTACCCATGATCGAACCCGCCGCCGCGCTCAGCCAAAAGGCCGACATCTACATCGTTGTCGGCACTTCTCTCGTAGTATATCCGGCGGCGGGGCTCATTCACTACGTACCGGCGCGCACCCCGAAATTTATAGTCGACCCGAACGACGTATACACCGACATGCCCAATGTACGCTACATCAAAGAACCAGCAAGCACAGGACTAAAGAAAGTCGTAGACGAGCTACTGGGTCATTGAACAAGACAACCGAAGAAGCAAAACAACAACTAAGCAATTTAAAAAAATCCCGTATATTTGCATCGTATTTAACTCATAAACCCGTATATTTATATGAAATTTGGCGTAGTAATATTCCCCGGTTCCAACTGTGACCACGATATGATCTATACATTTCGAGACATCCTGCAACAAGAAGTCGTTACGCTATGGCACAAAGACCATGATTTAAAAAACGTACACGGAATCCTCTTACCCGGAGGCTTTTCATATGGCGACTATTTACGTTGCGGCGCCCTAGCAAAATTTTCGCCAATAATGCACGAAATAATAGAATTTGCCGGACGAGGCGGCTTTGTAATGGGTATATGCAACGGCTTTCAAATCCTATGCGAAAGCGGCCTGCTACCGGGTATACTACTACCCAACACCAACCAACAATTCATCTGCAAAAACACACACCTCCTGCCCGACAGCAAAACAGCATACCTAACTCGCTTCCTAAACAAAACACAACCTCTCAAAATACCCATCGCCCACGCCGACGGACGTTACCATGCCGACGCCCAAACCCTTACCCTCCTACAAAAAAATGACCAAGTACTCTTCCGCTACTGCGACGCCCACGGCAACGTATCAGAATCAGCCAACCCCAACGGCTCAGTCAACAACATCGCCGGAATATGCAACATCGGGAAAAACATATACGGCATGATGCCCCACCCCGAACGCGCCGCCGACATAGAATTAGGCAACACCGACGGACTACCGATTTTCAAATCAATACTAAAAATGCTCGCATAAAAAAATGACAAAAAAAACAATAGAAATCACCATCCACTGCGCCGACAGCCCCATCCAACTCCCGGCAGCCGACGCCACCCTACTGCAAAAAGCCACCCAAGCCATGCAACAAGCCTACGCACCATACTCACACTTCCGCGTCGGTGCAGCAGTCCTACTCGAAAACGGAAAAATCATCTGCGGCAATAACCAAGAAAACGCCGCTTACCCCTCCGGCCTATGCGCCGAACGAGTAGCCCTATTTTACGCCAATGCACAATACCCGAACATACCAATACGAGCCATTGCCATCAACGCAGAAAAAGACGGCCACGAAAGCCTCGAACCCGTATACCCCTGCGGCAACTGCCGACAAGTACTCCTCGAATACGAAACACACTCAGGCCATCCAATACGAATCATCATGGGCAGCGCCCGCAAAATACAAATAGTCGACCGCGTCAGCGACCTCCTACCACTAAGCTTCACCGGCTAACCACCCACCACATCACCCACACATCACACATGTACTCAACCGACACCGCCTGCATGCGCGAAGCGCTAAAAGAAGCACAAGCGGCATTCGACCACGACGAAACACCGATCGGATGCATAATCACCTGCGGCAACCACCTCATCGCCCGCGCACACAACCTAACCGAAACACTCAACGATCCCACTGCCCACGCCGAAATGCAAGCTATCACCGCCGCCGCCCATGCGATCGGCGGGAAATATCTCCCGCAATGCACCCTTTACGTCACCTTAGAACCATGCCCCATGTGCGCCGGCGCGCTCTACTGGGCACAAATCGGACGAATAGTCTTCGGCGCATCCGACCCAAAACGAGGATTCACATCAGTCGCCGGACGCCTGCTGCACCCTAAAACAACCATAGAAAAAGGCCTATTAGAAGACGACTGCGCACGCCTACTCCGAACATTCTTCAAAAAAAAGCGGAAATAATATAAAAATAAAAAAACTAAAACCAACGGAAATTTCAAGAAAACAGAAATAACCGGAAAGCATACCCACACCCATTTCGCGCATGCGCAAAAACTTTTTTAGAACACCAAGAAAACAATATGGTCTGCGAGGCATATAAGAAAGCTACGGGACACTGTGGGGCAAGAGGTGAATATCTGTAAATATTCGTACCTTTGCCGGCATAACAATGAAATTAATAGATACGCATATTCACTGGTATGTCGAGGATTTTCGCGAGGATTTGCCGGCGGCCATCGCACGGGCGCAGGCCGTCGGCGTGAAGCAGTTTGTTTTGCCGGCAGTCGGTCGTACGACGCAGGCGCCGCTAATGCAGGTTGCCGGCGCTTTTGCGGGCATCTGCTTCCCCTGTACCGGCCTGCATCCGACGGAAGTCAACGCCGACTGGCGCGAGGAACTGACGTTCGTCGAACAGCAACTGGCCGAACATGCTGGAGCGTTCGTCGCAATCGGAGAAACGGGAATCGACGCCTACCACAGCCGGACGTTTATGGAGGCGCAGAAGACGGTCTTTGAACAGCAACTACGCTGGTCGGCGCGCTATAACCTGCCGGCAATTGTGCATGCCCGCGACGCCTTCGAAGAAATCCTTGAAACACTCGAGCGGGTAAAGTCCTTACCGTTACGTGGCGTACTCCATGCCTATTCAGGCAACGTCGAAACGTTTGAACGTATCAGACGTTACGGTGATTTTAAAATAGGCGTAGGAGGCGTAGTTACATTTAAAAAAGCGCTGCTGGCGCAGGTAGTAGAGCACGTGGATTTACGCCATATTCTACTCGAGACCGACGCGCCGTGGCTGTCGCCGGCGCCGTTTCGCGGAAAACGGAATGAAAGCAGTTACATCCCGTTAATCGCGGCAAAAGTGGCCGAACTGAAACGTTGCCCGCTCGAAGAAGTCGCAGCTGTAACAACAGCCAATGCCGAAGAATTATTTCATTTACCGGCTTAACGACGACGATATACTTCACCCGACGATATTATTCCTGACATTATTCTTTTTGATGCCACTATGACCCCATCCATCCTAATTATTTATACCGGCGGCACGATAGGCATGCAGCTCAATCATACTACGGGCACGCTTTCACCGTTAAATTTCGAACAAATTGAAACGGAAATGCCAGAATTACAAAAATTCAACCTCCAAATTGATACACACTCATTCGATCCCCCGATAGACTCGTCGGAAGTACAGCCAGCCTTCTGGGTACGGCTGGCACGGATGATATATACACATTACACACACTACGATGGCTTTGTAGTACTGCACGGGACGGATACGATGTCCTACACCGCGTCGGCTATCAGTTTCATGCTGGAAAATCTGGCGAAGCCGGTAGTATTTACCGGCAGCCAATTACCCGTCGGATTACTGCGTACCGACGGGAAAGAGAATCTGATTTCGGCTATCGAAATAGCCGCCGCCGTAGCCGATGGCCGGCCATGCGTGCCGGAAGTAAGCATTCTATTCAACAATCAACTATACCGCGCCAATCGAACCACAAAATACAATGCAGAACAATTTCGCGCATTCCGGTCGGCCAATTATCCGCCACTGGCCGAAATCGGCGTACACATCAAATATAATCCACTGTTTATCCGGCAGCCTGAACGTCCGAATACGCCGCTGCTACTGTCCGATACGCCGGATACGAATATAGCTATCCTTAAATTATTCCCCGGAATCGGTCGCCGCGTAGTAGAGGGGATACTAAGCATCGAAGGATTGCGGGCCATAGTGCTGGAAACCTACGGATCGGGCAATGCACCGACAGTCGAATGGTTTATCAATGCCCTGCGGGAAGCTATCAGACGGGGACTCATCATCCTCAACGTCTCGCAATGCCACGGAGGTACGGTCGAGATGGATCACTACCAGACCGGTATTTTGTTAAAGAAAATAGGCGTCGTAAGCGGCTACGACAGTACAACCGAAGCCGCCGTCGCTAAACTGGCCGTCCTGCTAGGACAGACGAAAGATATCGCGACAATCATTGCGGCGCTCCACACCTCATTGCGCGGGGAGATTTCGCCAGAAACGAATAAATTCGGAAATTATTCGTAAATTCGCTGTCCCAAATCAGGAGAGATGGCCGAGTGGTCGAAGGCGCACGCCTGGAAAGTGTGTAAGCTCCAAAAGGGCTTCATGGGTTCGAATCCCATTCTCTCCGCTAAGACACCCGAGCGACTATATTTATCAATGCATACGAAAGATTTAGAGAAGACTTCGAGACCGTAACGGGACAATAACTTTCTACGACACTTTAAAATACAACAAAACATTTTATGTCGCTCTAAAGCGCCTTACGAGGCTTTTAGAGCACAACAAAGTCCGGAACCACCGGACTTCGCTGTATAATAATGAAGGACGATATAATTACTCATTCCTTATAAAGGTAATTTAAGCGGCCACTCCCAGTAGCCGCCATAGAATCTGTTTTTAAATATCCGATGATTTCTTCTCCCTTCACCCATTATCCATTCTCTCCTGCATCATGTTTGGAAATCTTGCAAACATGTTCAGAAACCGTGCGGACATGTTGGAAAGTCTTGCGGACATGTTTGGAAACTTTGCGGATATGTTGGAAAGTCTTGCGGATATGTTATGAAATTGTGCAAACATGTTCGCAAATCTCGCGGACATGTTTGGAAACCTTGCAAACATGTTGGAAAGCCTTACAGACATGTTTGGAAACCTTGCAGACATGTCTGCAAATAGACGGTTAATAAAGAGTCGTTCCTACGCTCCGTACTATTCATTATTGCATAGAAGCGCTGCTACCGCTTTCCGGTAGTCGCGTTCGGCGCTAAGTGTTTGCTGTATGGCTGAGTAGTATAGTTCCATTTCTACGATGTATTCTAAAAGCGATATTTCGCCGGCGGCGAGGGCTTTTTCTAAGAGTTCCGAGTTGTTAAGGGATGTCAGGGCTTGCCGGTAGTCGGCGGCGATGGCGCGCAAGCTGTGTGCGCGAAGGTAGGCTGTTTGAAGCCGGGTGAGGAGTTGCAGGTCTGCGTCTGTTTGTCGCGATTCGGCGGCGCGGACGGCAGCGGCGGCTTGTTTTACGCGATTTCGGTTTTCCCACAACGGGATTGATAATCCTATGCTGATTCCTTGATATCGTTGTCCGACGACATTCTCGCTTATAAATCCGATTGAAAATGACGGCCAGTTTTGTGTTTTGTTTAATGTTAGGTCTTGTTTTTTGTATTTTACATCTTGTCGGGCGTATTCTAATGCAGGGTGTTGGGCGGCGATGTTAGTAAACCATGTTTCAAAGTCTGGGGGAAGGGCGTCGCCGCCGTAGTTTTCGTCGTCTAATGCGATGGCTATTCCTCCGTTGAGGCGTTGTAGTTCCGCTAGCAGGGCGGTTCGTTCTACTTCGGCGCGGGATAGTTCGCCTTGTGCTGATGATAGGTACAGTTTCGCTTTGTTGTATTCCAATATTGTAGCGTTGCCGGTTTCGAGTCGTTTAGCGCAGGTGGCGGCTAGTGTTTCGGCGTGTTGTAGGCGGCGGGATAATTCTTTTTTCAGGATGTTGTAGTAGATTATTTCGATGCCGTACATGGCGGCTTCTTGCAGGATGGTTGTTCTGTCGGCACGAAATTGTAGGTTGATTAGTTCGTTTTGCTGGTCGGCTATGCGTTTTTTTATGTTGGTTAGGGCGACGATGTCGAAGGATTGTCGGAGGGTGATGTCTGTTCGGTTGCCGATGGCGGCGGGCGTTCCCCAGAGGTAGTCTATGGTTGCGTCGGGGCCGGGCAGGTAGATTCCAGTTTTGTTTTCCAGTTGTTGTGCTTCTCCGGTTCTGCGTAGTGCTTTTAGGGTGGTGTTATTTTGTTTGATGGCATTTAGGAAGGGAAGGCCTTCTTGTCCCCAGAGGGGGTGGAAGAGGCCTCCTAATCCCCACAGGGGGAATAGGAGGAGGGGGAGTTTGCGGTATATTGTTTTCATTGTGTGTTGTTGTGTTTATTGTTTATTATTTGTTGTGTGTTGTTGGTTGTTGGTTGCTGGTTGCTGGTTGTTAGGAGGTATATGATGGGGATGATGAAGCCGTTCAGTAGTGTGGAGGTGAGTAGTCCGCCGAGTATTACTTTTGCCATGGGGCTTTGGATTTCGTTGCCCGGCAAGTCGCCGCCTAATGCTAACGGGATGAGGGCGAGTCCGGAAGTTAATGCGGTCATTAGGATTGGGTTCAGGCGGTCTGAGGAGCCTTGTAGTACGCTGTTGAAGGTCGTCAGGCCTTCGTGTCGCAGGTCGTTGTAGCGTGATATGAGTAGCATTCCGTTGCGTGTAGCGATGCCGAAGAGGGATATGAATCCGATAATGGCCGGGATGCTGATGATGCCGCCGGTAAAGGAGAGTGTGAGTATGCCGCCGATAAGTGCTAAGGGTAGGTTTAGCAGGATTACGGTTGATTGTGCAATGCTTCGGAATTGATTAAATAGCAGGAGGAATATTACTAAGATTGAGAATATGGAGGCGATGAGCAGGGTGCGTGATGCGGCTTGTTCGCTTTCAAATTGTCCGCCGTATTCGAGTCGATACCCTTCGGGTAGTTGAATGCCGGTGTCGATTTTTTTGCGGATGTCGTTTACCACGCTTCGTAAGTCGCGTCCGGCGACATTGGCGGAGATGACGATTTTCCGTGCTACGTTTTCCCGGTTGATGGTGTTGGGGCCTGTGGCGGAGGTGATGTCGGCTATGTGGCCGAGGGGAATTTTCCGTCCGCCGGCGGCGTCGATGGTCATGTTGCGGATGCGTTCGGCAGTTTCGCGGCTGTCTTCGTCGACTTTTAGTGTCAGGTCGAAGGCTTTGTTTCCTTCATATACTTGTGATACGACGTCGCCCGCTAGCATGACTGTGATGATTCCGGCTAGTGCGGCGGGCGTTGTTCCGTACTGCGCCATTATTTCGCGTTTGGGTTCTATTTTGAGTTGCGGACGTTCTACCTGTTGTTCTACATTGAGGTCGGCAATGCCTTCGATGTCGCCGATAGCGGCTTTGATTTGGTTTCCTATAGCGAACATTTTATTTAAGTCGTTTCCGAAAAGTTTAATGGCGATGTTCGCCCGTGTACCTGAGAGCATGGCGTCGATACGGTGCGATATGGGTTGTCCGATTTCGATGTTCACGCCTGGCAGTACCTGTAGTTTTTCACGGATTTCGGCCAGTACTGCGTCTTTTGAGCGTTTGCTGAGGATGAAAGGCGCTTCGATTTCCGATACGTTTACGCCCAATGCATGTTCGTCCAGTTCGGCGCGTCCCGTTTTTCGTCCTGCTGTTTGTATTTCGGGAACGGAAAGCAATATCGTTTCGGCCATGCGTCCTATTTTGTCGGACTCTTCCAGCGAGATTCCGGGTAGCGTGCTGACGTTTATTGTGAATGAGCCTTCGTTGAACGGCGGCAGGAAGCTGCGTCCAAGTGTAAAGAAAATAATTATGGCGGCGATCAACGCTACGCCTGTGCCACTGAGTACCCATCGACGGCGATGTAGTGTCCATTGTAACGCTCGTTTATAACCGTTTTTGAGTTTGCGTGATACGAAAGGTTCTTGAGAGCGCTTTTTTGTCGAGGGTCTCAGCAGATAGCTGCATAGTACGGGAGTCAGCGTCAGCGCTACGACGGTAGAGGCTGCCAGCGCTACGATGAACGAAATACCGAGCGGCGCTAACATCCGTCCTTCCATTCCCGAAAGGAAGAAGAGGGGGACAAAACCGGCAATGATAATCAGCGTTGCATTTAAAATGGGCATACGTACTTCTTTCGAGGCGTCGAATACGACGGACATCACGGTTTTTTGTTCCTCCGGCGGTCGTTGTCTGTTTTCCCGAAGTCGTTTGAGCACATTTTCCACGTCTACAATCGCGTCGTCGACCAGCGAGCCGATGGCAATAGCCATGCCGCCTAAGCTCATAGTATTAATGGTTAGCCCCATTATTTTGAGCGCTACTATCGACGCGACCAGCGAAAGCGGAATGGTTACGAGCGAAATGATCGTCGTGCGGACGTCCATCAGGAAGATGAAAAGTACGATGACGACGAATATGCCGCCTTCGTAAAGCGACTTTTGGACGTTGTTGATGGCATTGTCGATGAAGCGCGCCTGACGGAAAATGTCGGAAGATAGCCGGACGTCGGCGGGGAAGGCGGCTTGCAGTTCGGCCAGCGACTGGTCTATCTTTTCGGTCAATGCTATCGTACTGGTAGCAGGTTGCTTGGTGACGGTTATCAACACGGCGGGTTTTCTTTTTTCGGAAGCAATGCCTAATTTGGGCGCTTTGTTGCCGATTTGCACCCGTGCGATGTTTTCTAACATCACCGGCGCTTCGTCTATGTGTTTGATAACGGTTTTACCCAGCGCCGTCACATCGTTTACGGACAACAGGCCGCGAATGATATACTCGTTGCCGTATTCGTACAGTATACCGCCCGATGCGTTCCGGTTCATGTCGGCGACGCTTTTTATCACTTCATCGAGGCCGACGCCGTAGCGCTTCATCTTGTCGGGATTCAAAAGGATTTGGTATTCCTTAATATCGCCGCCCAGTATGGTTACTTGCGCCACGCCGCCGGTCGACAGCAGGCGGGGGCGCACCGTCCAGTCGGCAAGCGTGCGCAAATCCTGCAACGACGTGCTGTCAGCGGTCATCCCGATGATCATCAATTCACCTAAAATGGACGACTGCGGACCTAATGTCGGATTGCTGACATTCGAGGGCAACGCATCTTTCACCACCGCCAGTTTTTCCGATACGATTTGACGGGCGCGGTAAATGTCCGTTCCCCAATTAAATTCCACCCATACGACAGAAAAGCCGGTGGTCGACGACGAGCGCACGCGGCGCACATCGGTAGCGCCGTTGACCGCTGTTTCCACAGGGAAAGTAACCAGCTGCTCTACTTCTTCGGGCGCCATGCCCTTGGCTTCAGTCATAATGGCTACCGTCGGGGCGGTCAGGTCGGGGAAGACATCGACCTCCATATTGACGGCGGTATACGTCCCTGCTATCATCAGCAGCAGGGACGCGACCAACACAACCATGCGGTTATGCAACGAAAATTGTATTATTTTATTCAGCATAAAATCTAAAATTTACTATTCAAAAATCTTAATGCGAATGTCCTTCGGGCATGGCCGATGACACGGCGGCCAGCTTGACCTGATAGACGCCTTTGGTTACGACGTTATCGCCGGCGTTGAGTCCCGACAAGATTTGGATGCTGTCGCCATTGCTTTGGCCGAGGGTAACCTCCTGCTTTCTGTAGCCCTCGTCGTCTACTTGCAGGTAAACGAAATACAGTCCCTGCTCTTCGGTAACAGCCGATACCGGTACGGCTATCACATTTACCTGTGCGCGGGATAGCAGGTAGACCGTAACGAATGAGCCAGGCAAAAGGTCGCCGGCGTTATCGAACTCGAAGATTACGGGAATGTAAAACGACTGTCCGTCCGACGCCTTACCGAACGATAGCAACCGCCCCTTCAAGTCCGACAGTTTGTACACTGTATTGTCGTATGTCGTCTGGAAATGGGCGTCGCCGATATCTTTAAGCGCCGCGAAATAATTTTCGGATACCTCGGCACGCAATTGCAGGCGGCGGTTCCGCGAAATGACGGCAATGGGTTGCCCTACCGTGACGTATTCGCCCTGATTGATTAAACGGTTTTTAACATACCCGTCGACAGGCGAAGCGACCCGCATTCCTTTGTCCGAATGACCGGAGGCCTGCGCATCGTAGGACATCCGGGCGGTTTCATACCGGAGGCGCGTTTGTTCAAAATCCTTAACCGAAATAATCCTGTCTTTCACTAACTCCTGCGCCCGCTGATAGTCGTTGGCGGCAGTTTCGTAAGCGATTTTCGCCTTCTCCAGAGGGTCGCCGTCGAGCAGATGGCTCGCCGAGACGGTTACTATCGCCTCGCCCGCACGGACAGCCATCCCTTCGGTCATCGTTGGATTGACAAACGCGACCGTCCCCGGCGAGGTAGCGACGATGGTTACTTCGTCGCCCGGCGCCGGCAGGATTTGCCCGCTGGTTTTAATAACCCGGCTGAACGGTCCGGGCGTTACTTCGGACACCTGCAAGCCGACCATCTCGGCCTGCTGACGGGTGAATACAATTTCATCTGTCGATGGATGCGCATCAGCCTGCGCCGGCTCATTATGATCACATGCATGACCGGAACAACCTGTGATAAACAGGTACAAGGTAAGAATACCTACAATATTTTTTTTCATCTTTGTTGTTATAACGTTTAATACTTTTGATGGATTAAGATGCAGGAACAAGTACGTCGGAAAGCCGAATGACCTTTCGTCATCCGTCATCTTTATTTTCCGTACGTCGTGTAATTAAACGTTTGTGGGAGGGGCGCGCAGGCCGTCTGTATTGGCAGGACGGTATAGGGGAAGGATGGGAACGAGGGGGGCGTACAAGCGACCGGTCGCCTGATTAAAAGATGCGGCAAATGTAATGGTCGTTGTGGATGGGACAGCTATAAGTTGAAAGGGATGGTTACCGTCCTGCAACTTGTGCCGTACGCTGCTTTGCGTAGTTGTTACGACCGTTTCGGAAACGGTCGGGCAGGTTGTGCAGTGGGTAGTGTCGCTATCGGTGTGATTGCGAACGGGCATATTGTCGTGCTGGCAATGCGCGTCTGCCGTACATATCGTAGCCCCGTGGTGATGATGCGGTACTATCGGAAAAACAGTCAAGCTACACGTGGCCGTCGCAATAAATAATATGGATAATATCCGTTTCATGATGCAAAGATAGAAATAATTTGGGATATGAGCAAATGGCGTCGACGCGAGGCGCGCCTGCGGACGGGGTTACGGTATGTATTGTAACCCTGCCCCACTCCCGGACAGGGTTACAATATTGAGGAGTTTACGTTCCACGTCTTGCGGCAATCGCATAAATCATATTCATCATACAATCCCCCTTTGGATAAAAGAGGCAATGATTGTATAATAATGCCACGACTTCGGCAGGTGCAGGGTGGAAGGGCATAGGGATACTACCGCAGGATTGTTTTAACTTCTTTAACTCCCTAAAAAAAACCGTATCTTTGCATTTCAAATCAAATTTTATTGTGATGCAACTGTTTCAAAAATTTTTTATCGTAGCAACCATCTGGGTAGCTGCGTGGCCGGTGAAGGCGACGGCACAGTCGGACGACTTTAAGACTGCTCAAAGTTTAGACATTTTTCATTCTGTATTACGTGAGCTATCCCTATTTTACGTCGACTCCGTGAAGATAGACCGTCTGGTGGAAACCGGCATCGGGGCTATGCTTGAAAGCCTCGATCCTTATACGGTATATATTCCCGAAGAAATATCGGGTGATTTTGACATTGTCACCACCGGCCAGTATGGCGGCATCGGGGCGCTGATTAAAAAAGCGCCGGGCGGCGTCGAAATATCCGAACAGTATGAAGGCTTTCCGGCCGACCGCGCAGGATTGGTGGCCGGAGATCTGCTGGTAGAAATCGACGGGAGAAACGCGTACGATATACCGGCAGATAAAGCCAGCAAAATGCTTCGGGGAGCCGCCGGAACGCCGGTCGCCCTGAAGGTCGTCAAGCTACGCGGCGGCGATACGCTCGCGCTGTCGGTTGTCCGCGAACGCGTACATCTTTCTGACGTCGCCTTTGCCGGTCTCGTGGCCGACAGCATTGGCTACATCTGCGTCACCTCGTTTACGAAGGAAGGCAGTCGCGATTTTAAGAACGCCTTCCTGTCGCTTCAAAAAACCGGCCGGTTACGGCGCCTGATTATCGACGTACGTTCCAACGGCGGAGGGCTGCTTGAGGAGGCCGTCAATATAGTGGGGCTCTTTGTACCACGCGGGACGGAGGTCGTTACGGCGCGAGGGCGCATCAAACTGTTCGAGGCGACGTACCGCACGCAGGAGAAGCCATTAGACACGCAAATCCCGATTACCGTACTAGTGAACAGTGCGTCGGCGTCGGCCGCAGAAATCCTCGCGGGAGCGTTACAGGATTTAGACCGTGCGGTAATCGTCGGCACGCGTACTTTCGGCAAAGGACTAGTGCAGGCGGTGCGTAAATTAGGATATAATACGCAACTAAAAGTAACGTCGGCCAGATACTACATTCCCTCGGGGCGCTGCATACAGATCATCGACTACAGCCACCGTAATGAGGACGGCAGCGCGGGTAACATACCCGACTCCCTCCGCAGGGCGTTCAAAACAAAAAACGGACGGACGGTCTACGACGGGGGAGGTATCACGCCCGACGTCATCGCCGAACCGACGGCCTATACACGCACCACTTACGAATTAGTCGCACGCAACATCCCGTGGAGTTATTCCGTCCATTATTTTGCCACGCATCCGACCATTGACGCGCCGGAAGACTTTCACCTGTCCGACGACGATTATGAGGACTTCATCGAATATGCCGTCGGACAGCAGTTCGACGGGCGTACCGCCTCTGAATTACAATTTGAACAGCTGGTAGAAACCCTCCGGCATGAACAGTTATACAACGACATGAAAAACGAACTGGCGGCGATACAAACCAAAATCAATACCGATAAGCGCGACAAGCTACGGCGTTACCGTCAAGAACTCCAGCCCCTGCTCGAAGAAGAAATATGCGCCCGGTACTATTACACCGCCGGACGCATCCGCGCCATGTTCCGGCGTGATACCCAATTAGAAACAGCCATAGAATTAGAAACTAAAAAGTAGGAACTGCGGCCTGCCGAAGGTAACAGGACGCCGCGTCAACTGCATCCCACAATTCCCCCTCCTTTAAACGCAACGACACAGCAGCAAAGCGACGCCCCTGCTCCTTTCCACAACCACAACCCCTCCACATGACCCATATCCTCCTCATTCGACTTTCGGCCATCGGCGATATTGCAATAGCCGCGATAGTTATCAGGCAAGCGGCGGTACAATTCCCCGGCGCCACCTTTACGATGATATCGCAATCGTTTATGCAACCACTATTTACCGGCCTGCCCAACCTGCGGTTCATTGGAATAAATGAAACGACAGACTATCGCGGGTTACGCGGGATATGGCGGCTATACCGGACAATCCGGGCACAGCAGCCCGACGTTATAGCAGACGTCCACGATGTGCTGAGGACGCAAATCCTGCGGACGATGCTACGCCTGTCGGGACAGAAGGTATACGTTATCCGGAAAGGACGGGCTGCCCGGCAGCGGCTTACCCGTCGCCGGAATAAAGTACGGCAGCCGCTAAGGTCGTCGTTCGACAGGTACCGCGATACGCTTGCCCAATGCCTTGGAGAAACCCTGCCGCCCGATACATCGCCAGCCGTGCCCGTATATACGCCATCGGACAGGGGCGTTGTTCCGGCGGCGTCAAAAGCCGTAGGCATTGCGCCCTTTGCCGCGTATGCCGGCAAGGTATATCCGCTGGAAAAAATACAGACGGTCATCGCCCATTTTGCGGCCTGCATCGACACGGAAGTATTCCTCTTCGGCGGCGGACGGCGCGAGCAGGAAATCCTTGAAGAGTGGGAACGCCGCTATCCGACGGTTCGCTCCGTCGCCGGACGGCTGACGCTCGCCGACGAGCTGGCGTTGATGCAACGGCTGTCAGTGATGATTTGCATGGACTCGGCCAATATGCACTTCGCCGCCTTTGCCGGCGCGACAGTAATATCCATCTGGGGCGCTACGCATCCCTGCGCCGGCTTCTACGGCTGGCGGCAGTTGCCCGACAATGCCCTCAGCGCAGGACTGCCATGCAGCCCATGCTCCATCTATGGGAACAAACCCTGTTTCCGGAAGGATTACCACTGCCTGCAAAGCATTCCCCCGGAAGCGGTCATTGCACGGGCGCAGATGTTCCTTTAATTAACCGGCGCGGACGGTTTCCTGTAACCCTGTATGAATAAAACGCGGCTGACACGAATGATTAAAAAGGCTGTCGCAGACGCCGGGTTCGACGCGTGCGGCATTGCGCCCGTCGTTACGCTTACCGAAGAGGCCGCGCGGCTGCGGCAATGGTTAGCCGACGGACGGCACGCCGGTATGGCCTACATGGAACGGAATACCGACAAGCGCGAAAACCCCGCGCTGCTACTCGATGGCGCCCGTTCGGTAATCGTCATGCTGTTGAACTACAAACCACCGGTAACACAGCCGCCCGACGCGCCGAAAATCGCCTGCTACGCCTACGTCCGTAACTACCACCACGTGATTCATCAAAAACTAAAACGCCTCTGTACGTCAATAACAGCGGCGCAGCCGGATATCCGGTTACGGGGATTCGCAGACTCGGCGCCGGTACTGGAAAAAGTGTGGGCTATGCGCGCAGGATTAGGCTGGATTGGAAAAAACTGCCTGCTCGTCTCGCCCCGCTTTGGGTCGTTCACATTTATTGCAGAATTGCTTACATCGGCAGAGCTGGAATACGACGCGCCCACTACTGCATCCCGCTGCGGCAACTGCCGGCGCTGCCTCGACGCCTGCCCGGGCGGAGCCCTGGAAGCCTACCGGTTAGACGCAAACCGCTGCATCTCCTATCACAATAAAAGGAAAGGCGAGAATGGCGTCGACGTCCGCCCCTACTGTTTCGGATGCGATTACTGCCAGCTGTCATGCCCGTGGAACATCGCCGCGCCGCCGCACCGGCATACCGGATGGACTATTCCCGAAATCGTCCGCTTCACCGCCGCCGACTGGCAGGCGCTCGACGAAGCGACATTCAACCGTATCTTTGCCCAATCGGTATTACAGGAAACGGGATTCATAAAACTGCAATCGAACTTAAAAATATGCAGCGGCAAATCATCCTAAATATTCTACCGGCACGCGGGCAAAGGAAACGCCCGGATAAAACGCCTTTATAAATCCGCCACAAACGCGACCGCGCAAAAACCGGCCGCCTTTGCGAAGCCCCTGAAATAAGCAATGGCGGCAACATACTCCAATTGCCGGATATCTACGGCATATCAATACCATTTATGCAAAGACAGGAAAAATAAGTTTGCCGGACGCTATAAATTTATATACCTTTGCAAAAAAAATAACAATACCACATTCCATTAAAAAAGTAAACAGTATGACCCCAATCATCAACACAGAAATTCCCGATTTTTCGTTGCCCGCATACCGCCGCGACGAATTTATCACCGTAACATCCGACGACGTCAAAGGAAAATGGGCGGTGTTCTTCTTCTATCCGGCCGATTTTACATTCGTATGCCCGACAGAACTGGAAGATATGGCCGATAAATACGACCGCTTCCAAGCGCTGGGCGTCGAAATCTACGCCATCAGCACCGACTCGCATTTTGTACACAAAGCATGGCACGACGTCTCAACGGCCATCCAAAAAATCGACTACCCGATACTGGCCGACCGCGCAGGCATATTAAGCCGCGCATTCGGCGTACTGATTGAAGACGAAGGAATCGCCTGCCGCAGTACGTTTATAATCAATCCCGACGGGAAAATCAAAATAGCCGAGATCCACGACAACAGCATCGGGCGTAACGCCGACGAGTTGCTCCGTAAGATAGAAGCCGCACAGTTTATCGCCGAAAACCCAAACGATGTCTGCCCCGCCAATTGGAGGAGAGGAGACGCCACGCTAAAACCGTGCGTCGAATTGGTGGGAAAAATCTAAACGGGTTAAGTGTATCCCGCCAAATCCGGGATATACGGATAAAGTATAAAGCGGATACGCATCCGTCTTTATACTTTATTTTTTTTATAACCGCCCGCCATACGCCATCACACGACCGGTAATAACAGCCCTCCCGCAAGCCTCCGGACAACTGTGGGGCGGACGCATACATGCCGTATGTTAAATTTTCAAAAAAAAACAAAAAAAAGTTGCATTATTAAAAAAATGTCCCTACCTTTGTCACCGCTTAACTGATTTTTTTAAATAAATGACACTTTGTCGTGCTATATTAACCTCTTGTACTTCCGAAAAACAATCGGGTTTTCCGGTATCCGGGCATGTACCGTTCGTTTTCCAATTTGTCGACACGATACATCCCCGCACATTATTTCTTTTTCCGGCGCGTTGGAATAGCCTGCTACTCTATATCCTTCTGCCCCGGTGTTCTCCGGCTCATTTTATCTATACAAAATGCAGCCCCTGCGTGGGAAGCCGTTCCGTCAATGGGCGGAACGGCGTCCCAACTTGGGGAACGATCCCGTCAACCGACGGAAAGTCGCCCCACGTTGGAGCACGTTTCCGTCAACCGACGGAAAGCCGCCACACGCTGGAGCACGTTTCCGTCAACCGACGGAAAGCCGCCCCGCGTTGGAGCACATTTCCGTCAACCGACGAAAAGCCGCCCCACATTGGAGTACGTTTCCGTCAACCGACGAAAGGCCGCCCCACGCTGGAGCACGTTTCCGTCAACCGACGGAAGGCCGCCCCACGTTGGAGCACGTTTCCGTCAACCGACGGAAGGCCGCCACGCATTGGATTACCTCAAAAAACACTACTTAAAAAATAACATACCATGAAAAAAATCCTTACCGCACGCCTTGTACACTACCGCAATGAAGCGCATTGCGAATATATGATTACCTTCCGCAGCCGGGTATCGGCAGATGCAGACATACTTGAGTTACTCGAAACCGAATTGCCGCCGTTCGACGCCAAACTCGCACAGGAAAAAGCCCTGATAGACACCATGCGGAAAAGCGACTATACACGCCTAATCGCCACTACGGACAAGCTAATAGACAAGACTGTCGTAGGCATGCGCGAAATTGTCAACGCCCAATTGCGAAACCCTAACGCCGCCATTGTAGAAGCAGCCATCAGTCTTAAAAACCGCTTCGACGCCTACGGGCGGATTGAGAAAAAACCCTATGAGGAAGAACAACTCGCCGTCGACCTGCTAATCGCCGACCTTAACGGCGCCTACGCCACGAAAGTAACCTCCACCGGACTGTCAGGGTGGGTCATGGAACTACAACTTTACAAGACCCGCTTTGAATCTTATTTCGCCCTGCGTCAGGCCGAGATAAGCCGCAGGCCAGAGGGGAAACTCTCCGACGTCAGGAAGGAAATAGACCCCCTGTACAGGCAATTAGTCGAAAAGGTCGACGCCGCGTCGCTAATCGGCACCCTCAACGCCGATGCATTCATCACTGTACTCAATACCGACATCACCTATTTTAACGAACATACTTACCGTCGCGCAAAGAAAGACCTCGACGAAGGCGACCATACCGTCATCGATGCTATCGACACGCAAGACTATACGGGGACGCCTATAATCGTTATACCGAAAGTATTTTACCGCGAAAAGGAAAAACCTACCAAGACCTTAATACTCGGCACAGACTTCGACGTTACCTATAAAAATAATATTAACGTCGGCACCGCCGAATTGACCATCCACGGCAAGGGAGCCTATAAAGGCAAAAAGAGCGTCACATTTAATATTAAACGCGTATGCTGAGCCCCCCGTGATGTACAGACCAGTAAGCGTTACCGCCAGCTACGGAAGGCCGTAGCGCTTCCGGTTTTTAAATAAAAACGTCCTGCCGGCCTGCCGGCGATATAAAGTATATTTTTTATGTTCTGCTTTTACCTGTCATATCGCCACGTAGGCCGGCAGTTATTTTACCCCCACCATGATGAACGACCCCTGTAATATATCCCCGCCCCCCCAGCCGCCCCGCGCGCCGCGAATATTGATTACCGGCGCCAGCGGGTTTGTAGGGGGACACCTGACAGGCTATGCCTTAGCCAACGGCTATGAAACGTATGCAGGCGTGCGGGCGTCGAGTAAACGGACGTATTTACAGGACGCCCGTATCCATATTGTCGATTTGCCGCTCCCCGATGCGGGGCAATTAACGGCGTTTTTACAACGTTTCCGGGCGGAACACGGCGTATTCGATTATGTGATCCATGCCGCAGGCGTCATCAGCGCCACTGACCACTCGCAGTTCGACCGCATCAATTTTGGCTTTACAAAACATTTAGCCGACGCCTTAATAACGGCCGGGATGACGCCCAAAAAGTTTATTTATATCAGCAGCCTGTCGTCGTTCGGCTCCGGCGACGCGCTGTCGTTGCGCCCTCTCCGGCATGACGATGTGCCGCGTCCCAATACGGCCTACGGACGGAGTAAACGGAAGGCCGAAGAATACCTGTACTCGTTACCCGCATTCCCTTTTATCATCCTGCGCCCTACGGGTATCTACGGCCCGCGCGACAGGGGTTACCTGTCCTATATTAAGATGATCGACAAGGGTATTGCGCCCTTCTTCGGACGACGTCCGCAATACATCACCTTTATCCATGTCTACGACTTGGTACGGGCGGCCTTCGCCGCGTGCGGTTCGCCGCTGTCGCGGCGCGCTTATTTTGTCGCCGACGGCGACGTGTATACTACAAAGGAATATGCCGCTATCCTCCAACGGGCGTTGGGGAAAAAACGGGTAGCCCGGGCGTCGATTCCATTATGGCTTGTGAAAACGGTATTTTATACGGCAGACCGGTTGTATGGCCTTTTTGGTCGTACGCCGGCGGCGATAAACGCAGATAAATATCATATCCTGAGCGCGCGTAGCTGGATATGCGATACGGAGCCGCTCCGCCGCGAACTGCTTTTTGTTCCCCAATATCGTCTTGCGGAGGCGGTAAAGGAAGTGATAGCCCTTTATCGCCGCGACGGGTGGTTGTAATTGGAAATAAAAGCAGGACAGGCGGGGCTTGGAACGGAGATAATCCATGCCGCCGCGCTGCCTGCTTTGCCGTTACAGGATACTGAATGCGACGGTGAACCCTGCCATGACGATGGATACCATACTCATCAGTTTGATAAGAATATTAAGCGACGGGCCGGAGGTGTCCTTAAACGGGTCGCCAACCGTATCGCCGACGATGGTCGCTTTATGATTGTCGGAGCCTTTTCCGCCGAGACGTCCTTCTTCGATAAATTTTTTGGCGTTATCCCATGCGCCGCCGGCATTGGCCATGAAGATGGCTAATACAAAACCGGTGGAGCATCCGCCGATAAGCAGCCCCATTACGCCAGCCACGCCGAACAGTAACCCGGTAGCTATCGGGATGACGATAGCCAGCAGGGAGGGTAATAACATCTCGCGTTGCGCCCCCTTCGTCGAAATCGCCACGCAACGGGCGTAGTCGGGCGTGGCGTCGCCCGTCATGATTCCTTTGATGTCGCGGAACTGTCGGCGCACCTCCGCAACCATGTTCTGTGCGGCACGCCCTACGGCATTCATCGACAAGCCGCAGAAGAGGAATGCGGTCATGGCGCCTGTGAACGCGCCGATGAGCGCCTTTGGGTTCATCAGGTTAACTTGAAAATAGTTCATCAAATCGGGTATCGTAGCTCCGGCTACGTCTATTTCCTTACCGGAGGGCAGTATTAATATCTGTTGCCCGATGTGCTGCAATCCGATTTTTATTTCCTCAATATAGGAGGCCAATAGCGCCAGGGCGGTGAGGGCTGCCGAGCCAATGGCGAATCCTTTACCCGTTGCGGCGGTGGTGTTGCCTAAGGCGTCTAAGGCGTCGGTACGCCGGCGGACGTCGGGATGCAGTTTACTCATCTCGGCATTCCCGCCGGCGTTGTCGGCAATAGGCCCGTAGGCGTCGGTGGCCAGCGTGACGCCGAGCGTAGAGAGCATTCCTACGGCGGCAATCCCGATGCCGTAGAGTCCCATGCTAATATTGGAGGCCGTCATCATGTGGGCTACGTCGAACCGGATGGCGCAAAGGTAAGCCATGATAATCGCCGCGCTGATGGTTAATACCGGTATGGCCGTCGAAATCATCCCCGTCCCTATGCCAGATATGATGACTGTCGCCGGCCCTGTGGCGGCGCTTCCGGCGATGCGTTGTACAGGTTTATACGAGTGGGAGGTGTAGTACTCCGTAGCCTGTCCGATAATAATCCCCGCCGCCAGCCCGCTGACGACGGCAAATGACAGTCCCGCCCAGTTCTGTATATCCAGTATGTAGAGTATCCCGAATGTGGCGGCCGCGATGAGCGCCGAGCTGGTATTTATGCCTCGTCCCAACGCCCGGAGCAATTGTTTCATGCCTGCATTTTCTTTTGTCCGTACAAGGAATATGCCCAGTACCGATAGTATGACGCCTGCGGCGGCGATGAGCATCGGGGCAAAGACGGCTTTCAGTTGCATTTCGCTACCGGAGATGTAAAAGGCCGACGCGCCTAATGCAGCCGTCGCCAGTATCGACCCGCAGTAGCTTTCATAAAGGTCGGCTCCCATGCCGGCGACGTCGCCTACGTTGTCGCCTACGTTGTCGGCGATAGTGGCGGGGTTACGCGGGTCGTCTTCGGGGATGCCGGCTTCTATTTTTCCTACCAGATCGGCGCCTACGTCGGCCGCCTTTGTATAGATTCCTCCGCCTACGCGTGCGAATAGCGCCTGCGTCGAGGCTCCCATGCCAAATGTAAGCATGGTGGTGGTGATGATGACGATTTTCTGTGTCTCCGTAGCGCCTTCTACGAAATAATCCAGGATGATGTACCATAGCGATACGTCGAGCAGTCCCAGCCCTACGACGGTCAGTCCCATCACCGCTCCGGAGCGGAACGCTACGCGGAGCCCGCGGTTGAGGGAATGTTGTGCGGCGTTGGCCGTCCGTGCGGAGGCGTATGTGGCCGTTTTCATGCCGATGAATCCTGCCAGGCCTGAAAAAAACCCGCCGGTAAGGAACGCAAATGGTACCCACGGGTTCTGTACCCCAAAGCCATACGCTAACAATGCGAAGAATGCCGCCAGTATAATAAATACGACCGTCACCACGCGGTATTGCTGTTTCAGGTAGGCCATTGCGCCTTCGCGTACGTAGCGGGCGATGGATTGCATGAGGTCGTTACCTTCCTTCTCTTTGAGCATCATCCGGAAAAAATAGCAGGCAAAGCCTAACGCTAATAAAGACGCTGCAGGTATACACCAGAAGAGTTGTTGAGTTGTCATGGATGTTATTATTTAATGTTTTTTGAGTGACAAAGGTAGGAATAAATTAATAATTTTAAATTACCTGCACGTCGCAAGTTGGGGCATATAATATATAGCGTACAGGCATGCCGCCACAAACGGGGGATGTATTATTTATCATTATTTATTTTAAACGACAGGATTAGGCGCGCCTGCTTTTAGTGACCGTGTAGATGCTGCTTGCGGAAAGGTCAGAAAAAAATAGTATTTTTGTAACATGAAAATAACGAGGGAAGGATTTGTTATCTCTGGCGGCGCGCAGATTCATTACGTGGTTTATGGATCGGGCTATCCGTTGACGCTGCTGCATGGGAATGGAGAAGATAGCCGTTATTTTGAGCGTCAAATTGCGTTTTTTGCTACCCGTTATACTGTCATTGCCATCGACAGCCGGTCGCATGGTCAATCGACGCGTGGCGATTGCCCGCTCCATTTTTATACTATGGCCGCTGATGTGATTTCTGTGCTCGACCACCTGTCTATTGCCCGTACGGCGCTGTTAGGCTTCAGCGACGGCGGGAATACGTCGCTCCATATAGCATTGACGGCTCCGGAACGGGTCGGGGCGCTTATCCTTGCAGGAGCGAACCTGTTCCCCAAGGGATTGACGTGGCGCGCGTATATGCAGGTACTGGCGGGCTATGCCGTTTACCGTACCGGCGGGTTATTTTTATCCCGCGCCCGCGCCGCCGCCGAACGGTGGGCGTTAATGGCTTTCCACCCGAAACTCTGCGCCGGAGATCTTATATCCTTGCGTATCCCTACCCTTGTTATGGCCGGCGAGCGGGATGTGATCCGGCAAGCTCATACGCGTTTGATAGCGTCTTCCATCGATGGCGCTATCCTTCGTATCATCCCCCGCGCCGGTCATTTTATAGCCGACAGGTCGCCCGGGATATTTAACCAAACGGTAGATGATTTTTTGCATCATGCCGTCTCCGGCGATGCAGGGAATAGTGATGGCTGAGGAGAATCATCAGGCCGTTGCCGGAATGACAGTGTCGTGCCGTACGCTCCAAGCTGTGAGGCGCCGTCGCTGTATGGATGACGTCCTGCCGCCGCCGTCGCGGGAGTTTCGTATTAATTACTTACAGTAGCGGGCTTAGGAGATTGGCTAACCATCCTGTGAATCGTTTCCAGAGCGAGCGTCTTTTCCAGTCTTCGCGGGTCATTTTGGAGGAATGGATTTTGTCGTCTTCAAATATAGCGTTGAGTTCGGCGGCGGTCTCTTCGTCGAATATAAAAGCGCATACTTCGTAGTCGTGGTTAAAACTTCGGGCGTCGAAATTTACGCTTCCGATGGCGCTAAAACATTCGTCGACCGTCATCACCTTTGAATGGTGGAATCCCTCGTTGTAGATGTACACGTCTGCGCCTTTTTTCATCAATTGACAGGCGACGTAGAAAACGCCGTCGGGAGTGAAGCTCACATCCGATATGGAGGAGATCATAATCTCTACAACGACTCCCCTCTCCAGCGCCTGTTTCAACGCCTTCCTGATAGCTTTTCCCGGGATGAAGTAGGCGTTTACAATTTGTATCTTTGCTTGTGCGGCGTTCATCGAGCGGATGTATACTTCTTGCATTTGCCGGCTCATCGTGCGCGGCACACGGTCGACAATGGCAATCTTTTTCCTGCCGCCGGCGGTATTTCCCCGGCAGTAGGCTTCGCTGTCGATCGCCTCGCCGGTGATGTACATCCACATAGCCATGAATATCTCCTGCAGGTTGTCGACCGCTTCGCCTTCGATACGTACGTGCATATCGCGCCATTTGTCGATGTCGGATGTGCCGTGGAGGTAATAATCAGCAATGTTGATGCCTCCGACATAGCCTGTATGCCCGTCGACGATGGCAATCTTCCGGTGGTCTCGGTGGTTGATGTGATTCAGGAAGGGGAAGCAGATAGGGTCGAATACTTCGATATCAATCCCTCGTTCGCGGATTGCTTTTAGATGCTTTTTCTTAAGCGGCTTATTGTTTGACATATTTCCGAATGCATCGAATATCACCCGCACCTTTATTCCCTGTTGCACTTTAAGCGCCAGCAGGTCAAACAGGCTGTTAGCAATCGAATCGTTCCGGATGTTAAAGTACTCGAGATGGACGTGATGGGTAGCTGCTGCAATGTCGTTGAATAGCGCATCAAATTTCTCCTGACCGCTCTTTAATAACATCAGTATATTATTTTCCGTAACGGGAATTTGCAGCGAGTCGAGGAAGGCCATCACTGTCGAATCGCTACGTTCCACCGTTTGCGCCCCGCCGGACGATGCGGCTAACATCAGCGCCAGGAATAACCCTGCCCTCCGGCCTGTGTAGAACCATCTTTTATATACCGTATTCATCTGAAGGTGCAAATTTACAGGATAAAAATGAATTCTTAGACATGCGCAAAATGGGAGGCGTGAAACTATGAGGTAGCGGCGGCAATAACAGCCGGCAGCAAGCTTGCATCCAATAGTGTAAAGTGTGAAACATAAAGCGAGATGTGTATCTGCATGGCCTGACGTTTTGCGACAGCCGTCAATAATCCAGCCCTCGTTTATTAAATAGCAGATACCCGATGCCTAATTGAAAATACCATTTCGACGGGGCCTTCTCATACCAGTTTGCCGTGTACCAGTCAGCCGAGAAACTAAGGGGCCCTACGGGCGTCTGCCACACAAGCGCACCGATGGCCATGAAAGATTGCTTGCTAAACGGTTTGGCGTAACTCGGCGTTGCGCTGTCCGACTGGTCGATCTTTTCGTATGGCTGAAAGATGTATCCACCTACGTGCAGCGCTACCTTGTCCGTAAATCGTACAATCGGCATCAGTCCTATGCCGGCGTAGATGTCGGCGCGGTAATCTTCCAGCACCAGCGTGGCGCTGTGTGGTGTCGGACGGAATGCCGGCATCGACAACATCGTAGAGAAGTTGTCACCAAACGACGACCTGTCTGAGAGAAGCACATCGGCCAGAATACCCAGCGAAAAGTGATTCCCTATCGGGAAATAGGATTCGTAATATAGCCTCGCCGTCAACCACTGGTGTCGTTTTTCGAAGCGGTTGGTGTACGCCGTCAGGTTCCCCGGCATATGCTGTTCCGTGCCATAGACATATCCGATGCTGAAATGCTGCCGATGTCCGGAAGTAGGATATTGCTTATAATTGAAGGTATTGCTTTCGATGCTTACTTTTGGAAAGATGTACGTAAAGCGCGTGTGATCCGATGTGTCGGACGACGTGTAGGTGTTTTGCTGGAAATAGTTTTCATTTAGTACGCCGACGGTGAAGTTGGTCTTCACCATAAAGTTTCGCAGCAAGAAGACCGGCGTTCCGAAGGCGACGTGAAGGTGTATATCCTCTTCCTGCAAGTAGGCCGGACGCGAATCGAAATAGAACAAATCCTGCGCTCCCGTGAAGTAGTCGAACCGGCTGAAGATGGCCGTTACCTCATAGAATACATTCGGGTTGACGGTCAAGAAATGCCGCCACGACAGGCTTATCCCGTTATATAGCCGTCCGAACGTACCATAGAGACTGGCTTGCGCCATCGTCCGGCCAAACATCCGGTAGTTTAAGCCTGCCGATACTTCATTGATAGACGAAGTAGAAAAGTACCCGCCCAGCGACGCACGGAAACGAGCATTGCGCGAGGCGTGAATCGTAATGTTGAAGGCCGTATCGGTCTCGTTGTACGTAGCCATAGGGTAAAACGTATTGATCATGCCGGTCGAGATTACATTAAAGTATCGTCGTTTGAGCGTATTGAAATCGAAGGTCTCATGCTGTCGGCTACGCATCGAATGATTGACAAAGGCTCGCTGGTTTTTGTCTAATGTGCCGGTTACTCCAATATTGCGGTACCGGGAGTCCGGAATCCGACTTCGGAAGGCCTGCCGTTTGGCTGTTAGCGCCGTCGTGGTTTCGCGCCGTGCGATGCGTTGTTGTATCGCAGGAATTTGCGACTGCGCCTGCTGGTAGCCTTGCGCTACGATGTCCGCGATTTTCTGGAAATCGAACAGCCCGACGTCCTGAAACAGCGTTTCTACCAGCACTCCCTTGTGGTGCGGCAGGCTGTAATTCGTCTCGAACATCAGCATTGTTTCAATTTGTGAAAGGATGTCGTCTTCGTCGGGTTGCGGTGCATTACCGGCACATTTTGAGCCGATAATTATATCGGGCGAAAAATCCCTATCCATCACATTCCATGGGAAATTATTGTAAAACCCGCCGTCGAACAGCAGAAGGCTGTCTATCCGGATAGGTTTGAAATAAAAAGGATAGGTCATTGAGGCACGGATGGCCGAACTCAAATTGCCGCGACTGAGCTTGTGCGATTTCTTGTTGGTAATGTCGGACGCCATACAGCGGAAGGGAATCATCAGGCTATCGAAATTGGCGTGCGCCACCGCATTGGCCCCCGAAAACAGGTGTAAGAACGCCAAATCCATCTGGTACGTTTGTATATAACTGCTCGGCAACTGCGTAACCAACTTCCCCTTCTTAAAGTCGAATGCTACGGAAACCATATCGGACAAGGGTTCGGAACGATATACGTAGGTCGTAAATTTTTCTTCCATCACGCCTTTATACCATAGAAAGAAATCTTTCGACGAAAGCAGTTCCGCCATCTCATCGGGCGTATATCCGATGGCATACAGGCCGCCGATAATAGCGCCCATCGACGAACCGGCGACATAATCAATCGGAATATGATGCTCCTCCAACGCTTTCAGTACGCCGATATGCGCTAAACCCTTCGCACCGCCGCCGCTTAAAACTAACCCCACCGACTGCGCCTGCAAGATGATCGATGTATAACCGAATAAAAAAATAAATGCTATATATTTGCACATGCGTGATATAATTCTAAAAAAATGAGTACATTTGTACATATTTTAAAACTCACAAAGATGAACACAAAGGTACTAATTTTATTACTATTCACTGCATTTTTTATGAATTGCAATGCACAACCGGTCAAATCATCGTTTGACCCTAATGTATTGGGCGATTCGCCCAAATTGGTTATTGAAACCACATACGGGAATATTACCGTGAAACTGTATGCGGAAACGCCGCTGCATCGTGATAATTTCCTGAATCTGGCGTCGACCGGCTATTACGATGGCGTGATTTTCCATCGAGTAATCGAAGGTTTTATGATTCAAACCGGCGATCCCGACTCGAAACAGCCGGTGAAAGGCAAAATGTACGGCATGGGGGGGCCGAAAGAACGAATCCCGGCAGAAATCATCCCCGGCATTTACCACAAGAAAGGCGCCCTGGCAGCGGCGCGCGATAATAATCCGCAAAAAGCCTCGTCGGGTTCGCAGTTTTACATCGTGCAAGGGAACGTGTTTACGCCAAATGAACTGGCGCAAGTAGAACAACGGGGAATAGCGCTGACGCCCGAACAGAAGGAGCTGTATAGTACCGTTGGCGGATCGCCTTGGTTAGATGGAGCGTATACCGTTTTCGGCGAAGTCGTCGACGGGATGGATGTCATTGACAAAATTGCCGCCGTCCAAAAAGATGGCCATGACCGACCGATAGAGGATATTTTTATTCTGAGGATAAAACCGGCGTAAGCTATGCTTAACGGTGCAGGGCTTCCCTAATAGGAGGCCATTAACCCTTAACCATCATCACCGGTTCATACTGTTGATTCCGCAGCCACGGTGTAAACCCCGCTTCGCGGATTGTTTGTTGGATTCCTTCGGCGTCCATGCGGTAATTGACGCCGGCCGATGCCAATACATTCTCTTCTATCATAACCGACCCCATGTCGTTCGCTCCGGCGTGGAGGCAAACTTGTGCGGTATCGCGCCCTACGGTCAGCCATGAAACCTGTATATTCTTAATATTATTCAGTACAATACGACTAATAGCAATGGTTCGGATATATTCCACCGGCGTAACCGGCGTCAAGGGATAACGTTGCGCTAATCGTGTGCCGTTGGCCTGTACCGGCCAGCAAATGAAGTTGAGGAATCCTACGGCTGTAGCCGGTTTTTCATTTTGTAAATGGCGTAACTTCAACAAGTGTTGAATGCGTTCGCGGGCGGTTTCGATGTGCCCGATTAACATCGTGGCCGAGGTGGTCAACGACAGGCGATGTGCCTCCCGCATGACGTCGAGCCACGCTTGCGCATTGGGTTTGGCAGGCGACAGCGTTCGGCGGACGCGGTCGACTAAAATTTCCGCCCCCGCGCCGGGCAAACTATCCATACCGGCAGCTACGAGCCGTTGCAGCGTCTCGCGATACGAGCATTTTTCCAACCGGGCAATATGCGCCACTTCCGGCGGCCCTAAAGCATGTAGTTTCAATGTCGGGTAGCGTGTTTTCAATGTGCGAAACAGCGATTCGTAAAACGCCAGCCCGCAGGCGGGATGCAGTCCGCCCTGCAAGAGCAACTGGTCGCCGCCGTGGGCAAAAAGTTCGTCAATTTTTTCGCAATATTCCTCGATGGTCGTCGTGTAACTTTTGTCGGTTTCGTGCGGCTTGCAATGGAAGTTGCAAAACAGGCAACCGGAAATACATACGTTCGTGTAATTCACATTGCGGTCTATCTGCCAGCTGACCCCGTTGCCGGGAACATGCTGCCGGCGCAATGCCGCAGCTAGCTCCATCAACTCGTCGGTCGGCGCGCGCTCGTAAATCGCCAGCGCCTCGTCTTCCGACAACGGCGCTAATCGTAAGGCTTTAGTAAAAATATTCATGTGTTCATTTATTCGCGGTACAAAGGTAGTCGTTTTTGAGGGAAGGCTGAAACGTTGACTGAAGCGCGTTTTTCACAGGGAAGGGAATCCAGCCATCACGACTCAGCGAAAACGCCACACGGACAGTAGTACTATCGGCCGCGTCTGCATTTTCAAATCCCCACCCGCGGGATGCTACTAATTAATAAGCACGCTGATTTCGTCGCTCCCAGGCCTGTGCTGGATGCGCGGGTTGATCCATTCTTTGCCACGACGCTACTACAAATCCCGCACGCAA
>JAITKF010000039.1 GCA_031278545.1 Prevotellaceae bacterium | reverse complement strand
GGCTATCAGGCGACCTGATACGAGGCTATCAGGCGACCTGATACGAGGCTATCAGGCGACCTGATACGAGGCTATCAGGCGACCTGATACGGGGCTATCAGGCGACCTGATACGAGGCTATCAGGCGACTTACTCAACTACCCGCAGCTACTTACTCGACTATCTGCGGCTACTTACTCAACTATCCGCAGCTACTTACTCAACTATCCGCAGCTACCCGCTCGACTGTCCGGAAATACTTACTTGGATAGCGCCGGCCACCTATACAAGCAAAAATGGGCGCCTATACAAGCAAAAAAATACGATGCTGTATTAGAATACATTAATTACCCTAAAAACGAAAAATAATTGCACAACGGAAGACGAACGCCTGCACAACAGGGCGTAGGTCGGGGGAGAGCTACGCAGGCCGCGCCTGTGGGGGTTCTACCGCACGGCTGTCCCCCTCCAGCGGCCTTGATAATCCAGTTTCATTTGCTACTTAAATCTGCATTCCAATCCTGTTGGGATTCCGGAACCCCGAAAGGTTGAAATTTTTTGTATATTTGCAAGGCCGTTCAATATTTAATATAGATGACAACAACACAGGAATACATTCGTTTACTGCGCGACTACAAGCGCAAACATGCCGCCGGATACGGTAGAGGACGCACCAGCGTCTTTCTCCCGGCAGCCCGACAAACCAACGCTCCATTCCCCACTTTCCACTTTTAGGCTATGATGATGAAAAAAATTAAACCCGGCGACACCTATGTACATAAAGTCCGCTTCAATCGGATGGATACGCTTATTTTTGCCCGCATTACAGGCGACAATAATCCGCTGCACATTGATGCAGAATATGCGAAAACCACGCCTTTCGGGCGTTGCATCGTACACGGATTCTTAGCAGGAGCCGTTTTTTCAAAAGTATTCGGCACGCTTTTCCCCGGCGAAGGCACGATTTATCTCGGGCAGGAAATGGCATTCCGCGCGCCTGTATTTATGGACGAGCCCTATACCGCGCGGTTTGAAGTGATTTCAGTCAACGAAGAAAAACAGCGTGGCATCATTAAATGCACGTTGGAAAATGCCGAAGGCAAAATCTGCATCGACGGACAAGCCAAACTGAAAAGCGCCCGTTTCTAAAACCCAACATCCAACCATCCAATCATGACCGACAAACAAATTACCGGCGAAAACGGCGAACAAATAGCCAAAGATTACTTAGTAGCCAACGGTTTTACCATCCGGCAAACGAACTGGCGACAAGGCCATAAGGAATTGGATATTATCGCCGAAAAAAACAATCACATCCATATTATTGAGGTACGCTCGTTGTCGTCCGGCTTTTTCCAACAGCCCTACCAGTCCATCGGCAAAATCAAACAGCGCAACCTGATTGCCGCTGCCGATGCCTACATCCAGCGTTATCACCTGATGCAAGAAGTGCAAATTGATGTCATTTCCATTGTCTTTTACGGGAAAGAACATGTATTGGAGTACATTCCCAATGCGGTGTATCCGACGGCGTAAACGGAACCAAATATGAATATCGAATAAATCCATGATTATTGTATGTCCCAAAAAGGCGTTACCGCATTATTCCCGTTCGACGAAGATACGCTACCTGTGATTTTTCTATAATCACTATCGTACACTACGATTACAAATATCGCATAGGCATTTTCTGCCAAAATGTCAGTAAAAACCGTTTGGCACAATCATTGTTAATTATATCCCCGAAATAAAAAAGTTCTGTAAACAAAGAGTATAAATAACAAAAAATAATATAGCATTATGGGAAAAATCATTGGAATTGACTTGGGAACTACCAACTCGTGCGTGGCCGTGATGGAAGGCAACGAACCGGTAGTGATCATTAATAGCGAAGGAAAACGTACAACCCCTTCGGTAGTAGCGTTCGCTAATAACGGCGAGCGAAAAATCGGCGACCCCGCAAAACGGCAAGCCATTACAAACCCTACGAAAACGGTGTTTTCTATCAAACGGTTTATGGGGGAAACTTTCGATCAGGTACAAAAGGAAGTACAGCGTGTGCCGTATGTCGTTGTACGCGGCGACAATAATACGCCTCGCGTACAAATCGACGACCGTACCTATACGCCACAGGAAATCTCGGCAATGGTTCTGCAAAAGATGAAAAAAACCGCCGAAGATTTCTTGGGACAGGAAGTAACCGAAGCGGTGATTACCGTGCCCGCCTACTTCAGCGACTCGCAACGGCAAGCAACGAAAGAAGCCGGCGAAATTGCCGGTCTCAAAGTGCAGCGTATCATTAACGAACCGACAGCGGCAGCGCTGGCTTACGGCCTCGATAAACAACATAAGGATTCGAAAGTGGCCGTCTTTGACCTCGGTGGCGGAACATTCGATATTTCCATCCTGGAATTGGGCGACGGCGTATTTGAAGTGAAATCGACCAACGGCGATACTCATCTTGGCGGCGACGATTTCGATCAAGTTGTTATCAACTGGCTGGCCGACGAATTTAAAAATGAAAACGGCCTCGATCTGCGTAAAGACCCGATGGCTTTGCAACGCCTGAAAGAGAGCGCCGAAAAAGCCAAAATTGAACTGTCGAGCCAGTTGCAAACCGAAATTAACCTGCCATACATCATGCCAGTAGACGGTACGCCAAAGCATCTGGTTAAAACGCTGACACGCGCCAAATTTGAACAACTGTCCGACGCATTGATTCAACGCTGTGTGGAACCTTGCAAGAAAGCGCTCGCAGACGCCAAACTTACCGCATCGCAAATTGACGAGGTCATTCTCGTGGGCGGCTCAACACGCATTCCGGCTATTCAAGCGCTGGTTGAGAAAATATTCGGCAAAGCGCCGGGCAAGGGTGTAAATCCCGATGAAGTAGTGGCTATCGGGGCGGCTATTCAAGGCGGCGTACTGACCGGCGACGTGAAAGACGTGCTGTTGCTCGATGTTACGCCACTGTCGTTAGGTATTGAAACCTTAGGCAATGTGTTTACCAAACTGATTGACGCCAATACGACAATCCCGACAAAGCGGAGCGAAACATTCAGCACGGCGTCCGACAATCAATCGTCGGTAGAAATTCACATCCTGCAAGGCGAACGGCCAATGGCACGCGACAACAAGAGCCTCGGTCGCTTTCATCTGGACGGCATCCCGCCTGCCCCGCGTAGCGTGCCGCAAATCGAAGTAACGTTTGATATTGATGCGAACGGCATCCTGAACGTGTCGGCACGCGACAAAGGAACAGGTAAAGAACAGAAAATACGCATCGAAGCCTCGTCAGGCCTTACCGACAGCGAAATCAAACGCATGCGCGACGAAGCCAAAGCCAACGAAGAAGCCGACAAACGCGAACGCGAACGGATAGAAAAAATCAATGCCGCCGATAACATGATTTTCCAAACGGAAAAGCAAATGAAGGAATACGGTGAAAAAATCCCGTTAGACAAGCGTACGACTATTGAAGCGGCGCTGACCAAACTGAAAGACGCCCACAAAGCGCAAGATGTAGCAGCCATCGAAACAGCCATGAAGGAAATCAATGACGCATGGCAGGCAGCCTCTCAAGACCTCTACAACGCCACACAAGCACAGGGAGGAACGGCTAATCCTTTCGGCGCTAACGACCCGTCTGCGCAAGCGGCCAATGCTGCCAACGCCGGCGACAGCAGCGCGCAAGACGGTCATGATAACGAAGTGAAGGATGTGGATTTTGAGGAAGTGAAGTAAGACCCCGAAACAAGCAGTAAGCAAAAATAATCCGTGTAGTACAACGTATCGCACGGATTTTTTTTATCAATATTTTATTAACAATTAGGTAGATAATGGGATTTTAAGAAGCGGCTAAATACATTGATTGTGGTGTTTGTATGTTCGGCAAAGATTTGAAAAACATCTAACGCTCTTCCCATAAACGAAGCAGCCGGTGAGTTACCGGCTGCTATCATACGAGAGAAT
>JAITKF010000017.1 GCA_031278545.1 Prevotellaceae bacterium | reverse complement strand
TTTTTTTGAACTATGAACTATTCCACCCCCGCCAGCAGGGGATAGCTACGCAGGCCAGTCGCGCAGGGAGGAGCGCTTTATTAACCGCATTATGCTTCAGCCTACGGTTGTTTCTCCTTTCATGCACTTGGAAAACTCATGCTTTTCATGTAATTTTGTACCTCAAAACAAAAAATCATGATCAATAAACTAATCCTCGGGGACAACTTCAAAATCCTCAAACCCATCGACAGCGAAACCGTCGCTCAAAATCCAACCGTCGGTATCTTCGTCAGCGAACTATCGCGCGACGCAAACGGCACACGGGAAATAACCTTCACCGCCTCCGGACAAAGCATCGCCACCATTAAACTAAAAATAAACGGAGCGGTAGAAACACTCCCTGCCTGAATCCCGACAGTATACCATGATAGCAATAACGTTTAAATAATTTTTATGACCCCCTTTCATTACCAACCCCCATTCCCTGTAGGGAACGACACCACCGAATATTACTTATTAACCAACGACCATATATCGGTCGGGCAATTTGAAGGACGAGAAATCCTGAAAATCGCGCCCGAAGGACTGACCGCTATGGCGAATACAGCGTTCCGCGATGTAGCCTTCCTGCTACGTCCCGAACATCAACGGCAGGTCGCCGCCATCCTCGCCGACCCGGAGGCCAGCGACAACGACAAATACGTCGCGCTGACATTTCTGCGCAATGCCGAAGTATCGGCCAAAGGCCTGCTACCTTTCTGTCAGGACACCGGCACGGCTATCATTGTCGGCAAAAAAGGCCAGCAAATATGGACAGGCGGCGGTGACGAGGAGGCCTTGTCGCTGGGCGTGTACAAGACGTACACCGAAGAAAACTTACGCTATTCACAAAACGTCCCCCTGACCATGTACGACGAGAAAAACACCGGATGCAATCTGCCGGCGCAAATTGACATCTACGCCACAGAAGGTGCGGAATACAAATTCCTGTGCATAGCTAAAGGCGGCGGATCGGCCAATAAAACCTACTTATATCAAGAAACAAAAGCCCTGCTGACGCCGGAAAAACTGCTCCCATTTTTAGTCGAAAAAATGAAAACCCTCGGCACTGCCGCCTGCCCACCCTACCATATTGCCTTTGTCATTGGCGGCACGTCGGCAGAAACCAACCTAAAAACCGTCAAACTCGCCTCCGTAAAATATTACGACAACCTCCCCACCACCGGCAACGAAGGCGGACAAGCATTCCGCGACGTCGAGCTGGAGCGGCAGGTACTCCGCGAAGCGCAGAAAATCGGACTGGGCGCGCAGTTCGGCGGAAAATACTTTGCGCACGACATCCGCATCATCCGCTTACCACGGCATGGCGCATCGTGTCCCGTCGGGTTAGGCGTATCCTGTTCCGCCGACCGCAACATTCAATGCAAAATCAATAAAAACGGCATCTGGATTGAAAAATTAGAAGACAATCCCACGAAATACATCCCCGAAACCCTACGTCGGGCGGGAGAAGGCGATGCCGTGAAAATCGACCTGAATCGGCCCATGCCGGCGATACTGAAAGAATTGTCGAAATATCCGGTATCCACGCGGCTATCGCTGAATGGAACTATCGTTGTAGGGCGCGACATCGCGCACGCCAAACTGAAAGAACGATTAGACCGTGGCGAAGGACTACCGTCATATATCAAAAACCATCCCATTTATTACGCCGGCCCTGCCAAAACGCCCGAAGGAATGCCCAGCGGCTCATTTGGCCCTACGACCGCCGGACGCATGGACAGTTATGTAGACCTGTTCCAGCAACACGGCGGCAGCCTGCTGATGATCGCCAAAGGCAACCGCAGCCAACAAGTAACCGATGCCTGCCGCAAATACGGCGGCTTCTATTTGGGCAGCATTGGCGGTCCGGCGGCCATCCTTGCTCAAAACAACATCCGAAAAGTGGAATGCCTCGAATACCCCGAACTCGGCATGGAAGCCATCTGGAAAATTGAAGTCGTCGATTTCCCCGCCTTCATTCTGGTAGACGACAAAGGGAATGACTTCTTTAAGACCATCGTGAAAACGTAAAGCCTTACGTCTCACGCCTCACAGCAATCACATTTTCTCGAATCATATCTGTTAGCCACAACGCTGTTTGCGGATTGTGGAGAGGCAGGCCGTCGAGGATAGCTTTAATTTCGCGTGTATCGAAAGTGTATTGACGATGATTATAGCGGTGCGTATATACGAAATCAATATGCGGGTTAGCCGCCACCGGTATCATGACGGCGCTGGCCGTGTCGCCTAACGCCGGACGGTCGATATGATGCAGCCTGAATATAGCCGTGACCGTCGTACCCCGTCCGGGGCACGATACGACGGATAGCATACCGCCGCTTTGTTCGGCGCTTTGTTTAAACAGCGGTAATCCAAGTCCTACCTTACGGGTACGGCGCGAAGTGAAATACGGGTCGACAGCGCGGGCGGCCTGTTCGGGCGTCATACCGCAGCCGTCGTCGGCGATGCCTATCATCAGCCGGTCGTCAGCGTCATCCTCCGTAACGGTAATGGTTATTAATCCGGCGCCGGCGCTTATCGCGTTTTGCACGATGTCGAGGATATGTAGCGAAAGATCGTTCACGACAATGGTTAAAGCACATGTGTCGCCTCCCACAATGTGCGTATACGCGCCAGATCTTTACCGTCGTGCCCGCGGAGGACGGACGAAAGGTATTCGACGTCGGACAGTACTTCGGTATCCACCCGGTACGTATCGGCGACTTTAGCTTGTTGCAGGAAGTTCACTTCTATTTCGTGAATGCGGTGCGTTTGCAGGAATGCAAAGGGAAAACGGTCTAACACCCATTGCACATAGCGGGTATTATTGACATGCCGGTGCAGGTCGATATCGCTCGGAAGCACGACGGCGGCGGCGGTCGTCGCGGGGTTGACCGGGGCGGGCAATTTCGCGGGTTTTTCTTCAATCGCATGACGGCCTTCGGGGATAGGGAAGTGCGTCCGGAAATCGTCGAGCGATTGCGGACGGTTCGTCGCCGCGCTCAGGATATGCCATGCCGATGTAGCCGAGAAAAGCCGTTGGTCGTGTGCATCGAAGCCGTCAAAATCGCGGTAAGCCGTCAGCCGTTCCGGTTCTTTGCTCCATGTCTCAAGCCGGATGGCGTCCGTCCATTGCGGATAGCGGTACATGATTACTTTGATTTTGGCCAATACCCAGAACAAGCCTTTTTCCTGCAGTTGCCGGTAGCCGAATCCATGTCGGGTCGCTTGCCGCCATGCGGCCTCCTGCATCAGCAAAAACAGGCTGGGGATGGTCATCTTTTGTTCAAAATCGACGAAATACGTCGGGATTTGATGTGTTTCCGTCAATACTTTTTTAGGCTGTTCGTCCATGATGTAATGCGTTTTTTATTTCTTTAAAAGTACATTCTTTCAATCGTAATTCCGTGTAGGCGCGCCCGATTTCGTCCGGCACATGGGCGTCGGACGAGTGGATAAACGGATAGCCGGCCAATGCAGGATGCTGCCGTATAAAAGCGTCCGTCGTAACACGCGGCGTCAGTTCCAGCGCGTCCACCTGCAAGTCGCGTGGCACGAAGCCTAGCTGACTCAGGAGACTGTGCTGCGCCTTGTCAATATGCGCCGGTATAAAAAGACCGTCCAGCCGGTGCACTTCCGCCGCGACCTCGTCGATACTCTTTGTCAGCGCACTCAGGAGCAACTGCGGAACGGATTCCAACACCCGTTCCTGAGCGTCGACCAGCAACTGATGTCCGAAGATATCGACGCGGTTGGCCACCGGCGGCAGGTGGGCGTCCAGAAAACATTGGAATGCGGCCAACGCCGCCGGCGTTTCAAAAAAGGCTAGGCAATGCACCTCCTCACGTGTTGTTACTTCAGCGCCGCAGAGCACGAAAAGGTTTGCGCGGTCGCCGACTTTTTTCACTTCGGCGCATTGCCGGGTTGTATTGTGGTCGCAGATACCGATAATATCTAGCCCGTGCGCTTTGGCTTCGGCCACAATATGACAGGGCGTCATCTCGAGATCGCCACAGGGCGACAGCACGGTGTGAATATGCCAGTCGGCGCGAAAAACAGAGAGGTCGGGGATCATATCCATAAAGCGAATGCCGGAGGGGTCGGCGCGACGGTGTTATCCAATGATACCGTGTGAGCAAAGCAAGCGGTAGAGTTGCCCGGCCGTCTCGAATGCGCCGCGGTTGGTACCAAGGAGCGGGATACCTTCTTCGTCGGCTTGCGCCAACGCATCGGCGTCGGGACGAAAGCCTTTGACCAGCAAAATAGCCGATAATTCCTTGAGCGATGCTACCGCCAGCGTATTTTTGTGGGTCTGCAACGTAATCCATACTTGACCGGCGTCGGCAAACCCCATAACGTCGCTTAATAAATCCGACGAATAGCCGCCGGATACTGGGGCGTCAAGCCCCTGCGTCCCGCCAAAAACGGTTAATTGTAATGCGTGTACTAATTCGGATACGTTCATGAGTATAATAGTTTCGGCAAAGATAGCATTTTTAAATGAAGAATTGCCGGCGCGTTTCACCCTTCACGCGTCAGATCAATCGCCCAGCGTGTCAGGCTGCGTTCTTCGGCGCTGAACTCAACGCCGATTTTGACGATTCGCTTCTGTCCGGCAGCGTAGAGGAGGGCATAGCCACGTTCGTCGATTTGCTTTAAA
>JAITKF010000004.1 GCA_031278545.1 Prevotellaceae bacterium | reverse complement strand
TTTTTGTACCATTCGTATGACTCCGCTCCGGTAACCGTTCCGGCAGTAAGCGTTACGCTGCCCGCGGCCCCTTCGCAGAAGAATAGTTCACCCGCAGGCGTTATGGTCGGCGTGGCCGGAACAGCATAGACGGTAACAGTAATCGTAGTCGTATCGGATGTACATTCATCAGCGCTGAAGGCCGTAACGGTAATGCTATGCGTACCGGCGGCCAGGTTAATTGGAGTATAAATACCTTCCGTAATCACTGTAATGGATTCGTCAAGTACCCATTGGTAATTAACAGCGCCTGTTGATTCTGCCCGCACAATAATACTGTCGCCTGTACAGAAGGCAAGAGTACCGTTAGTTATCCATACGTTCGGTTTTGTCGGACGCGGCAGGACAATCACCTGCGCATCCTGCGTAGTGGCACACCCGAAAGCATCCAACGTATAGCGGTAGGTTACCGTAACCGGCACGTTCAAGTTGTTCTCCAGTACCTCGTTTATATCGCCCGAACCGGATTTGGATGTTTGCCCGTCGCCGTCAATGATGCCGGTGGCTGGCAGCCGCTGCCATGAGAGGGCTGCACTCTGCACGACGGCGGTCGGCGTGTAGGAGAATGTTTCGTGGCTGCAAACAGTCAGCTCCATGGAAGAGGTCAGGGACAGTTGAGGCCGCACTTTTACAATCAACTGCGCGGTGGTTTGGCATCCGTCTAATGTCGTATATATTTCATAGGTAACTTCTATGGGCTGCGCCGTAGTATTGATCAGTATTTCCTGAACAAAGCCTGTGCCCGAGGCCGGTGTGCCGTTGTTGATTCCGGGTACGCTCGCTCTCGACCATGACATGCCGGCGCCCTGCGGGATTGGGGGCTCGTAGCGATAGGTTTCGCCGGAGCAGATGGAGTCGGGAATGATACCGTATACCTGAATATCGTCAAGCCATAAAATATCTTTATAATTGGACATGTGCCGGAAAGCAATATAGACTGTCTGTCCGGCGTAGGCGTCAAGAGCTACTTCACGGTTCGTCCATTCGGGTTCTTCGTCGGTGATAGCAAGCAGCCGGGCGCCGCCATAAAAATCGGACGTATTTTGGCCGGTAGTAGAAATATAAACTTCATAGCTATCGCGATAAGCGAAGCTATTCGATCCGGCGCGCCATGCCAGCCGCGCATTGATAGAGAGTTCAATAGCCGGCATAACTAACCACCTGTCTACCGGCTCCGGCGGAGACTGTACATACGAATTACTCAGGGCGGCATTATTGCCGTCCAGCATAGTGGTTACCGCCCATCCTTCGTTGTTGTCAAAGACGGTGTATGGCCATCCATATAACCCGGCTTCATTAGCTATCCATTGACCGTCGATGTTATGCGTAACATAGTCGCTCCGGAGCGGCGGGTCAAAGTTTTCGGAGAAGAGTAAGACCTGCGTATTGGCAAGGCATTTAGTGGTTGTAGAGCGGGTATTGTCGGACGGCGTGGGGTCGCCGGTTGTATCGGCGGTAGCCGTAATCGTATGGCTACCTGACGCCGAGAGGTTCACCCTCTCAAAGACAATCACCCGTTCTTCCAGTCTCCCCAGCGAAATGGTTCGTTGATACTTGACACAATTGGCTGTTAGGGTAACGACAGCATTATTTACGGGTTGCCCGCCTATATTCTTAACGGTAACCGTAACCGATTCGTTGGCGGTTAGCGTGCCGATAGGCGGAGCCGTTATGTTTGTGATGCGCAGGTCGCGCGCCGGCGGCACTACGCAGATGATGTCGGCCTCCCATCCGGCGGCAGCGACAGCTCTATTTTTATTAAAGACGAAGGTCAGCGCGCCGTCGGGGCTTTCGGAATGGAACGTAAGCGGCATTTGCGCATTCATGTTGCCAAACAGCGCGGCTATCAAATGCGCCGGGTCGGCGACCGCGCCATCGTAGACATACAGGGTGTCGCCGTTTGCCGGCACGGTGTAGCCGCCTGCCGAGGGGAAGGTATAGCTTCCGGGCAAGCTTAGCGAAAGGCTGGTAAATATGGCCTGTATTCGTTCGTTAGGGGTTTCCGGGAAGAAGGTCATAGTTTGGACTTCGCGGTAAAGCGGGTTCTGGCTAGCGGTATAATTTCCTGTTCCGCCGTCGTCGTAGAACTTGATACCGCAGCCGGTAACCGGCGAGCCGGCGCCCATGGTGGTCGTACTGCCGGTATTGACGACGGTTGTTTCCATGACGTTATTTCCGGCATAGCCATCGCCCGGGAGGGTTACGAAGGCTTTTACCTGATACGACTGTTCGGCCGACAAGTCGAGCGTAGCGGCGAACGTGTACTGATAGGTGGCCGACGGCGCGATGTCTACCGCTACCGGTTCGGTCGCTATGAGCACGCCGTCTAACTCTATACTGACAGTCAGGCCGGAGGTTGCAGGAATGGGTTGGAGGCCTTTGTTCCGGATGATAACCGACACCGGTTCCTGTACGTTGAGGCTGGCGCCTGTTTCCGGTTTGACGATGGCTTCTACCGACACATCGTCGTCGAACAGTTGTTCTATCTGGACATTGTCTATAGACACTGCGTGCAGGTAGTTGCCCTCATACCGGAAGCCGATGTAGATACGTTTTCCCGCATAGGCGGCTAACGATATTTTGACTTCTACCCATTCGAGGTGCGGCGGCGTAGTAACGGGCGTCCAGAGTTCGTCCGTAAAATTGGCAGCGGCGTTATTGCCGGTGGTCGATACCCATACACTGTTTTTTCCATAGCCGCTCTGCGTGTAGTTTCGTGTCCAGAACGACAATTCATAGGATCCCGAGGCGGGAAGGACTATAGGCGGTGTGATCATCCAGTCGTTATAATTTCCGTTGCCCCACATGTGCCAGGCCGCCCCTGTGCCGAATACAAATTCCGGCTCTTCCGTTGTCAGGATACGCCGCCAGCTGGAATTTGCGGCGCCCGGGTACTGTACTGTCCAGCAATTAGGAAGCGTGATGCCCGTATTGTCTTCAAATCCTTCGAACCAGGGGAATTCAAACACCGTGCCGCAGAACGATGAAGTAGCCGTAGCGCCTTTGCCATCGTTATTGACACCGTAGATAACGTAGGTGGCCGACGTAAGGGACGTATTATCCGTCCACGACGCGGGCTGGCCGATAGCGGAGGTAGCGTTGGCGGAATAGACGACCATTCCGTTGCGTTCAATATAGATAGACAGTTCCGTTAGTGGAGCGCCGGAGACTGTGAAGGCCGGGTTAGTCCATGTCAGTTCGACCGTCGTTGTCGTACGACGCGACGCGTCAAACTGCGCCGGCGCTTCAGGCGTATCGGGCAGTTTATAGATGGATATATCGTCGATAGCCCAACGGTGCGCATTATTCCCCTCGTACAAAAAGGCAAGATAGATTGTTTGTCCGGCGTAGGCCGATAAATTAAGTTTTACTTCATTGTAAGTGGTTACTATGATCTGAGGATCCGGCTCCCAAATTTTGGTAAAGTCGCTGGTGGAGGCGCCGCTGGTGGATATCCATAAACTGCTTTTGCCATTTGTATAGTAAATGAGGTCAAAAAACCGTGTATAGAATGATAATTCATAGATACCTGTAGCCGGAATTTGCACAGGACGGGAAATGAGCCAGTCTTCAACAGAATAAGAAGAATAGCTGTGGTATGCCGCGCCAGTTCCACTATTTACATTGTAACCAGTCGTTTGCATCCATGCTCCGTGGGTGCCGACATTCTGCCAGCAGGCGGGTGGAAAAGCGTTTTCGAAGCCTTCCGTCCACGGGAAGCGTGTAATCGGGTCGGCGCAGGTTAGCAGGTTAAACGCCGGGCCGTCGGCTATGCAAGATTGGCCGGATCCGCTGTAAGCGGTAACTGTCCATGAGTATTGGCCGGATCCGGAAGGCGTAATGGGAACAGTAATCGAATGATCGAAGATAATGGGAGACGAGTAAGATAGAGCGTTGTTAATATACAGGTTAAGACTATAATACGCCGCTTGTCCTTCCCATGAGAATGTAGCGTTATCATTGGACGGGATTACCTGCAGGTTGGATGCGTGGCCGCAATTTTCGGCGGCAAACAGCAGGCGGATAGCCGCCGCGCCGTAGCCGCTAATCGCCGAAAGCCCGCTGCCGGTAGTTGTTTTGGAGTACGATTGTTTGGCGGCATTCCCGTCGAACACCAGCGGCGTAGTGCGGGTGGCACTTTGGTATGTAGATGTTTGTCGTACAGCAATATAATAACTTCCAGGAGAGAGGAACGTGGACGTTAAGTCCACGTTCCTCCAGCCGGATCCGGCTGCGTCGGCGGCTTTCACAATGCCGGTTTTTTCTATCACCGGCGTAGTCCCGACGGTCGTAGCGTTTGTCAGGCGGTAGACGGCCACGGTATAGGTTGTCTGCGAGGTGGAAGTTCCCAGCGCCACCATAGCGGCCTTGAGCGTATCGGCGGCGGTCAGGTGGTAGACAACCCCCTGCATAGTCGTCGTGGCGGCTGCGCGGGTCGTGGTAAAGTCCACAATATTATCCAGCGCGTAGAGGTTGCGGGCGCCTGTGAAGGTATATTCAAAGGCATTGAGGCTCTCGTCGTTTTCTGTACCGTCAGCGGTAACGGTGGCCTTTATGTTGTTGGCGCCTTCGACGATGGTCACGGGCAGCGTCATATCGCCCGTCGTAGCGTTCAGGGACAGTGTAGCCTCCGGCGCCGACGAGCCTTGCAGGACATTGTTTACGGTAGCCGACAGCACGACATTAGTACGGATGGCGGAGCCCATATTCTGCGCTTTGGCCGTTATGAAAGTAAGTTGCGGAAGGGGGATGCGCGAGTAGGGAATGGTCGGGTAGACCGGCAGTATCTTTAGAAAATTCGCTACTGGCTCCGCCACCTTTACATCGTCTACCAACCACCAGTGGGCGCCATTTCCCTGATACCTGAATGCAATATAAATCGTCTGCCCGACATAGGCCGACAGATCTATCTTCACCTCCTCCCATATATTTCCGTTCATGGGCAACGTTGGCGTCCATACTTCGTCGGTAAAATCGACGGGATCTGCGCCAGTCGTGGAAATAACGACGCTGCTTCTACCATTGCCTAAGGAATAATAAATCACGTCTCTCGTCATGGTCCAAAACGACAGTTCATAGACGCCGGTTGCAGGAATCGTAATGGGTTTGGCAATTAAAAAATCAACACTGGCACCATAGTTAACCTTTCGGTAGGCCGAATTCCCGCCCGAATGTTTGTATGTGGTATTGGATTCCCAGACCGTAGCGCCGACTTCCCCCACTCTTGTCCACCCGCTGGGCGGGAACGAGCCTTCAAAGCCTTCTTCCAGTAACGCGGTTTGCGCATGCAGCGCCGTAACGGCGGCAAAACAGGTTAGCATAATAGTTAATAATTTCTTTATCATAGTAGGTTTGTTGAAAATATAAATAAATAATAATTTTTGATTACAAATAAGACCGTGCAAATATACGATTTTTTTCTTATTTCCGTTGTATTTATTATTTGAACTTACTTTAATGTTTTTGAGTGGGAGGTGCAGAAGACAGCTATAGTCTGCCCTTTCTTGCTTGTTCCCGAATAAAATTCTACCTTTGCAATCCATAGACAATTCAAATATCAACCCTCAACAAATGCTTACACTTAATGTAAAATCAGCCGTTGCTTTTATTTCCGGGAAGGAATGGGCGACGCAACAGGAAAAAGCCTTGCAATCGTTAGACAAGCTCGAATCGCGGACAGGCAAAGGCAATGACTTTTTAGGATGGATCGACTTGCCTGCGTCGATAAGCGCCGACGAGATTGCCGCCGTGCAAACGGCGGCCGACCGGCTGTCGTCATGCGCCGACGTGGTGGTGGTCATCGGCATCGGCGGGTCATATCTGGGAGCGAAGGCCATTATCGACGCGCTGTCGCACAGTTTTACGACCTTGCTGCCCAACCGCCGGCATCCGTTGGTTATCTTTGCCGGACATCATATCGGGGAGGATTACCTGGCCGAACTGCTCGACGTGCTGCAAACACGTCCGACGGCCTGCATCGTCATCTCCAAATCGGGAACCACCACCGAACCGGCTATCGCCTTCCGTCTGTTGAAACAGCATCTGGAAGAACGGTACGGGAAAGCCGGCGCTCGCGACCGCATCGTGGCCGTCACCGACCGCTCGCGCGGCGCACTGCGGACGCTGGCACGGCAAGAAGGCTACCCGACATTTGTCATCCCCGACGACGTCGGGGGACGCTTTTCGGCGCTGACTCCCGTCGGGCTGCTGCCGGTAGCGGTAGCCGGGCTTGACGTGGCGGCGCTCGTCAAAGGCGCCGCCGACATGAGCCGCACCACCGCCGTGCGAAACGCCGACAACCCCGCCGTCCGGTACGCCGCCATCCGCAACGCCCTCTACGCACAAGGAAAAAAGATAGAGGTACTGGTCAACTATCACCCAAAAATGCATTACGTAACCGAATGGTGGAAACAGCTCTACGGCGAAAGCGAAGGCAAGGAACACCGGGGCGTTTTCCCCGCCGGGGCCGACTTCACCGGCGACCTGCACTCAATGGGGCAATACCTGCAAGAAGGCGAGCGCAGCCTGTTCGAGACGGTCATCCACATCGGAAACGAACGTAGCGGCCTCACCGTCCCCGCCGACACACAGGACCTCGACCGGCTGAACTTCATCGCCGGCAAACGCATCAGCGAATGCAACCGGATGGCTGAACTGGGAACACTGCTGGCACACACCGACGGCGGCATTCCCGTCGTCCGCATCGAAATCCCACAGTTAGACGCCCACGCCCTCGGCGGATTACTATACTTCTTCGAGAAAGCCTGCGGCATCAGCGGCTACATGCTGGACGTAAACCCGTTCGACCAGCCGGGCGTCGAAGCCTACAAGAACAACATGTTTGCCCTCCTCGGCAAGCCGGGCTACGAAGCACAAACACGCCGCATCCGCGACGCCGTGAACCGCCTGCAATAACGATGAACCGAATCTCTATCATCGGCAGCGGCCACGTAGCCACCCACCTGGCACACGCCTTCCGGTCGCGGGGAGCGCATATCGTACAAATAAGCAGCCGCACCCTCGCCCACGCACAAGCACTGGCAACGACCGTCGGAGCACAAGCCACCGACAACGTCGACGACCTGCTGCCGGCCGACCTTTACATCATCGCCGTCACCGACTCGGCCATCCGCGAAGTAGCCTCCCGCCTCCACCCCGCCGACGCGCCGGTAGTCCACACCGCCGGCTCGGCGCCACTATCGACCCTCGACGCCTGCCCCCGCGCAGGCGTACTCTACCCGATGCAAACATTTAGCCGGTCACGCCTGACCATCGACTGGAACTCCATACCCCTATTTATCGAAGCCCGCGACGACGCCACGCTCGCCCTGTTAAAAACCTATGCCCAACAACTATCGCCAGATGTACGGGAAGCCGACAGCGCACAACGACTACAACTACACACCGCCGCCGTCTTCGCCTGCAACTACGTCAACTACCTGCTCACAATAGCCGCCGACCTGTCGGGCGCACACTTCCCGACATTCCACCCGCTGGTCTGCGAAACCATCGAAAAAGCCTTTGCCGCCCCCCACCCGCGCGACGTACAAACAGGCCCGGCCGCACGCAACGACCGCGACACCATCGCCACACAACTGGCCGCGCTACCGCCGCAATACCAAACACTATACGCCGACCTGTCCGCCCGTATCAACCACCACACCCTCCTCCCCTCCCCCACCGAAAACAACACACCATGCACCATTACAAAAAAAAACTACACACCATCAAAGCCTTTGCCTTCGACGTCGACGGCGTACTAACCGACGGCACCGTGCAAGTGAGCGACAACGGCGACCTGCTGCGCACCTACAACGCTAAAGACGGACTCGCCATCCGCGAAGCAATCGAAGCCGGCTACCCCATTGCAATCATCACCGGCGGCGGCTCCGAAACCATCATCCGACGCTTCACCACCCTGGGCGTCAAAGACACGGACATCTACCTCCGCTCACGCCTGAAAACACCCGACCTGTCGGACTTCTGCCATAAATACGGACTACACCCCGCCGAAGTCATCTTCGTCGGCGACGACCTGCCCGACATCGCCCCGATGCAACACTGCGGCCTATCCTGTTGCCCGGCCGACGCCGTAGCCGAAGTACAAGCCATCGCCACCTACATTTCCCCCCACAACGGCGGCTGCGGATGCGTCCGCGACATCATCGAACAAACACTGAAAATACAACAAAAATGGAACCTCGCAACCCCGCCGGCATCCACCTAAAAATGAACGATTGAAGACAATCCCTCCGGCAATACGCCCCCGCCCATTTCCCGCGCGGGGAATACTTACATATAAATAGATGTACCGACGCCCTTCCCTCCGGAAACAACAAAAGTTTTCCATTTATAAAAAAAACACTATCTTTGTACTTCCTCACACGGTACCATGGCCGAGGGGTTAGGCAGCGGTCTGCAAAACCGTTTACAGCAGTTCGAATCTGCTTGGTACCTCCAATACCTCCCCCCGAATCCCCTGGACAATCAGTCCGGGGGATTATTTTTTCCCCACGCCGCCTGTTTTCATCACAGAATCCCCCTACCCCTACGTAATGTCGAACGATGCACAACGAACAATCTCCCGCCGACTGTACACGGCCATTCCCGTTCCCTCCAAAGATCCATCCTATAGACGCAGAAGGAACCGTCCTACGGACGTAGGATAGGTCATCCTAATAAATATAGGAGTGGCCTTTCCCGCCTCCTCTTCAGCAGGCGTGGAAGGGAAGTCGTAGATGAAAATTCTGGAATCATCCGGAAGTAGCCCTATGGAAGACGGTCGTTGCACCAGCGCTACCCGATGACGATAATCGTAAATGCTATTAGTAAGCATCCATTTGGTATTCTCCATTAATATTCCTACTTTTGTTCTCCTTTTAATATTGGTCAGGATGAAATACCTTCGATTTTTACTGTTACTCTTCGGGTTGTTGAGCGTGTGTTCTGCTGCGCCGGCGCAGCATGTGGGCGAGTGGTCGCTCGAGCAGTGTATCCGTTATGCATGGGACAATAATATTAGTATCCGTCAACAAAACCTCTACAGCGAGCAAACGAAAAATCTCCTGCTTCAGTCCAAAATGGCGCTGCTGCCCACAGTGGGCGCTAATGCGTCGTATAATATGAGCTGGGGACGGTCGGTCGATTTGCAGGAGTTGCAGGTGATAGAGAATAAACTCAGCTCGTCGTTTGGTCCCAGTATCAACGCGTCGCTGGATTTGTTCACGGGGTTGCAAAAAGTGAACGCTATTAAGCGTAATGAGGCAGACTACGCGGCGTCGCAGCAAGAGATAGCGCAAATGCGTAACCAGATTTCGCTGGAAATCGCACGCGCCTACCTGCAGACGCTGCTGTCGCAGGAGTCGCTGACGGCGGCGGAGAAGAGTCGCGAAAGCGTCGAACAGCAACGCGACCGGACAGCCAAATTAGTCGCCGCCGGCAGTCAGCCCTACAGTAACCTGCTCGAGGTGATGGCACAGTTGGCCGCCGAAGAGGTGCAATGTGTGACGGCGCGTAATAACGTCACCCTCGCCTACCTCGCCTTGCGGCAATTACTCGATATCGCACCCGACATTCCATTTGCTATCGCTGCGCCGGAAATAAAGGTGGAGGTTATTCGTTACGTCGAATCTGTCAAGAGCCTTTACGATATGGCTAAGGGAATGCCGCAGATACGGGCGGCGGAGTATAAACTCCAAAGCGCCGGCTACGATGTGGCTATCGCCCGTGGACGTTATTTCCCGACATTGTCGCTGTCGGCATCGTATGGCTCCTATTTCACCGATACCCGTACTGAGGATGGTTTTTGGGATCAATTGCATTATAACCGCAGTCCGTCGTTAGGCTTTTCGTTACGCATCCCGCTGTTCCAGAACTGGAGCATCGTAACCGGTACGAAGAACGCGAAGCTTAACCGGCGTATTGCCCAACTTGAATTGGAAAGCCGCCAAAACGCCCTCTATAAGGAAATCCAGCAGGCGACCGCCGACGCTACCGCCGCCTATGATAGGTATAAAGCAAGCGAACATAACGTGGCGACGATGCAGGAATCGTTCCGTTATACCGCGCAGAAGTTCGACGTAGGATCGGTTACGGCTACCGACTATACGGTCGCGAAAAATAACCTCTTCAAAGCGCAATCCGAGATGCTGCAATCGAAGTACCAGTACGTATTTCAAGTAAAGATCATCGACTTCTATAAAGGCCTGCCATTGACGCTGAATGAGCCTTCGCCGTGAAACGGTTGACGTGAAACGGTTGACGTGAAGCGGTTGATTGGAACGGTAAGCGATATCGTCTATTTATAACGCTACGGGTATACATCCCCACAGTTAAAAAGAACTCTACAAATAAATATCTCTACAAATGAAAAAGAAAAAGAAAAAACGGCTATGGTTTATTCTCGGCGCGGTAGCGCTGATAGTAGTTTTGATAGTCGCAGGGAACGGCGGGAAGGAGAATCTAACGCCGGTCGATGCGGAATTTCCGATACGGAAAACGATTACGGAAAGTATTCCGGCCAACGGGAAAATCCAACCGGTGGTGGAAGTTAAAATCAGCCCCGACGTATCGGGCGAGATTGTCGAGCTCTACGTCAAAGAGGGCGACCATGTGTCTGCCGGGCAGTTGCTGCTGAAGATTAAACAGGATTATTACCTCTCCGGCCGCGACCGCGCCGCTGCGCAATTGAACGCTATAAAAGCGCAGTTTGCACAGGCCGAAGCGCAATACGTGCAAACGGAACTCTCCTTCCGGCGCACAGAGTCGCTGTATGCACAGCAGGTCGTCTCCGAAGCGGACTTTGAAACAGAGCAGGCTAAATTCAATATTGACCAACGGCAAGTCGAAGCCGCCCGCTATAACGTGAAAAGCGCCGAGGCCGCCCTGAAAGAAGCCGAAGAGAATCTGGTGAAGACTACTATCTACGCGCCAATGGCCGGGACGGTATCGAGCCTCAGCGTCGAACGCGGCGAACGGGTCGTCGGTACTTCGCAAATGGCCGGCACGGAAATGTTGCGCATCGCTAACCTCAACGAGATGGAAGTGCTCGTCGACGTCAACGAGAACGATATCATCCGCGTCAAACAAGGCGATACGGCGATTATCGAAGTAGACGCCTACCCGACACGGAAGTTCAAAGGACTGGTAACGCAAATCGCCAACTCGTCGAAAAGCAGCGCCACCGCCGCCACTGCCGATCAGGTAACCAACTTTGAGGTTAAAATATTTATCCTTCCCGAATCATACCATGATTTGCTGACCGCCGCCGCCATCCCCTTCCGCCCGGGTATGTCGGCAGCGGTGTACATCCAGACCGAAACGCATAGCGGCGTCCTGGCCGTACCTATTCAATGCATCACGACACGCACCGATATTGTAGCGCCCACGCAGGATACCGCCGCCGCGAATACGGCTGTCGCCAAACAGCCGGCGGACGACGATACCTATATCGAACGGATATTTGTCGTGCAAGCCGACCAGAGCGTTAAAGCCGTCGAAGTAACCACTGGCATCCAAGACAATACGCATATCGAAGTAACAAGCGGCCTTACCGACAGCCTGAAAGTCGTCAGCGGCCCGTACAACGCCATCGCCAGACGGCTCAAAGACGGCGCGAAAGTCAAAGTGTCCAACGGGCTAAACAATCCCTGAGCTATCCCCTGCAAATAAGCGTCATTTGACTTCGTTCCTCCTTATAGAAACAGGTACTGCCGTATGCTCCGTAGCGCTGGCATTCGATTCGCAGATAGTGTCGATTGAGGAAAATAGCGACGGACGGGGACATGCGCAATTGCTGGCGGTATTTATCCAAACGCTGCTGCAGCGCCATCGCCTTCCTGCGAAGGCATTGAGCGCCGTCGTGGTCAGCGAGGGGCCGGGGTCGTATACCGGACTGCGGGTAGGCGTATCGACGGCCAAAGGCCTTTGTTATGCGGCGAATAAACCGTTGATAGCCGTCAACTCCCTGCACTCGCTGGCGCAATTAGCTATCGACCGACAATTGCTGCCCTCGCCCGATAGCCTGATTGTCCCGATGATCGACGCGCGACGGATGGAAGTCTACACCGCCCTCTTCGATGCGCGCGGCACGGCGCGCACCGGCACCACCGCCGAAATTATCACCGGCGACAGTTTTACCTCCCTGCTGGCGCAGCAACCCGTCCTGTTCGTCGGCGACGGCGTAGCCAAATGCCGGACAGTATTACAACATCCAAACGCCCATTTTGCCGACCTCACAGCCTCCGCCGCCGGGATGTTGCATCCCGCCATCGAAGCCTTCGAACAACAACGCTTCGTGGATGTCGCCTATTTCGAACCGTTTTACTTGAAAGATTTCGTAGCCACGAAGAGTATTAGGAACCAGAAACCTGAAACTCTCCCTCCAGCCGAATATCCTCCGACGAGGCGCCGACCATGACGGTGAATTGTCCGGACTCAACCCTGCGGTTCATCCGGCGGTCAATAATGGCCAGGTCATCGGGGGTGAGGATGAAGGCAAGGCGTCGTGTTTCTCCTTGTTTCAGGTGGACGCGCGCAAAATGCTTGAGCTGACGGAGCGGCTGTACGGTCGAAGCGTAGTTGTCGCGGAGATAGAGTTGCACGACCTCGTCGCCGTCGTAGCGACCGGTGTTGGTAAGAGTAAAAGAAACCTCGACGGTGTGCCTGCCTGTCGGGACAACCGTAAGACTGTCGTAACCGAATGTCGAATAGCTTAGGCCGTAGCCGAACGGGTAGAGCGGCGTAGCAGGGCCTTCCACATAGTCGCGTACACGGGGGAGGTCCCTATTATAATGCACCGGCAATTGCCCCACATGGCGGGGAACGGAAATAGGCAGGCGACCGGCCGGATTGTAGTCGCCAAACAGCACGTCGGCGATGGCATGGCCGCCTTCCTGTCCGGGGTACCATGCCGTCAGCAGGGCGTCGGCGTGCTCGGCAGCCCAGTTCATTGACAGGGGACGCCCCTGAATGTATACCACCACCAGCGGTTTGCCCGTTGCTTTGAGGGCTTTCAACAACGCCAACTGGTCGCCAAGCAAATCGAGGCTAAGGCGGTCGAAGCCCTCGCCGCATTCCATATCGCTGATACTGACGGGCGTGGCGAGGGCTGCGCCGGTTTCCATATAATTGGTTTTAAAATCACGTGCGCTGGACCCTCCGACGACCGCTACTATCCGGTCGGCGCGACGGGCGGCGCGTACCGCACGGTCGATGTCCGTGGCCGCAGTGTCGCGGATAGCGCAGCCTTTGACATAGCTCACCTGCGCGGACGTCAGTTTGGCGCGGATGCCGGCCAGCGCCGTAGTTACCGCCCCGTCGGCCTGCGGCGCGGTATAGTCGCCGAGCATGTTATAGACATTGTCGGCATTGGGGCCAACGACTAACAGATGACCGGTGTTCTTATCCAACGGCAGGCAATTATTTTCGTTTTTCAACAGCACCATCGACTCCTGCGCTATCCTCCGCGCCAGACGCACATGTTCGGCGTTCCGTACGACCTCCTGCGCCCGCTGCGGTTCGACATAGGGATTTTCAAAAAGCCCCATTGCCAGCTTCAGGCGCAGCACCCTGGCCACCGCCGTGTCAATGACCGCTTCGGGCAACCGCCGGCTTCCGACCGCGTCAATAAGATGCACGTAGGCCTCGCCCCCCAAATCGACATCCAACCCGGCTTTGGCGGCCAGCAGGGCGGCATCGGCCACGGTTTCGGCTACCCGATGGTCGGCGCTAATGCCCTCGATGCTGGCGAGGTCGGAAATAGTAAATCCTTTGAAGTGCCATGCGTCGCGCAGGGTTTCGGTCAACAGGAAGCGGCTGGCGGTGCAGGGGACGCCGTCTATCGCGTTGTAGGCGGTCATCACGGAGAGTGCGCCGGCGTCAATTGCCGCTTTGAAGGGCGGCAAAAACTGCGCCTGCAACTCCCGCGCGCCGACCGCCGACGGGCGGCCATTATGTCCTCCTTCGGAAATACCATAGGCCGCGAAATGCTTCAATGTAGCAATCACCTTACCGTCCTCGCGGAGGTTGCCGTCCGCCGCTCCTTCGACAAAAGCGCTACCTATGCGGGCCGTGAGCACGGGATCTTCCCCGAATGACTCTTCGACACGCGACCAGCGCGGATCGCGCGACAAATCCAGTATCGGCCCGTAGCCGATATGCGCCCCCTGTACCCGTACTTCCTTCGCTATGGCCGTCGCCATTTCGCGCACCAGCGCAGGGTTCCACGTAGCCGCCTGACCGATGCCCGCGGGGAACACCGTAGCGCCGATGGCCATGTGCCCGTGGGCGCTCTCTTCGGCCAGAAATAAGGGGATGCCCAGACGGGTATTTTCTATCACATATTTTTGCAGGGCATTGCCGGCCTGCGCTGCCAGCGGGGGATTCAGGCCGTTTTCGAGGGTCTTTTTCGTCCACGGGTCAGCGCGGAATGTAGCCCATAACATGCCGGCGTGCCGGTCAGCCAGCAACGCCTCAAATTTCGCGGAATGACTGACGCCGCCGGACTGTCTCTCGTACATCTCCCACCCCAGCGGGCAGAGCAATTGCCCGACCTTTTCTTCGAGCGTCATACGCGACAGCAGGTCCTGCGTCCGTTTTTCTATACTTAGCGACGGATCTTTATAGGCCGCCCTCTTCGACCGGTCGCACCGGACGACAGTGAGGAGGCATTGCACCATAAAGAAGGCCATCAAAAGAACAAAGACTATTTTTTTCACAGTAAAATTGTTTTTAAATTAAACTTAGCGGCGATATGAAGAAGGCGGCCAAAAGCAGTACTGACGACGCCGTGTCTTAATACACTCCTACGGTACTCAGCGTCGGGCAGGCCAGCGAGCGGCGGATATGTATACGAAGCTTGTCCGAGGTGGTAGCCGGAAATTGGAGAATGCGTTTGTAACCGATGGTGGTGGCGCTTGCCAGCGACATCCATGTGTGCGATGTATCGTCCCAATAGTCCACGTCGACGGCGGCGATGCGTTGCCCTAATGGGATGTATTCTTGCAGTAGTAGCCGGCTAAAGGTCTGTGGCGCGGGCAGGGTTATTTCCAACGTGGCGGTGGTAGCGGTATCGTCGGTCGCCCAATAGGTATCAAAGTCGGCATCGAGCAGGTGGACGGCGGAGTAGCGGGGGGAATCGCCCCGGATGTTATTGGCCGTTATTGTGGCGCCGGCTGCGAGATTGTGCCGGAAATCGGCTTCAATAGCGGCACGAAAGTCCATGAGTCGGGTGGAATCATGGGGATGGATACGGCCGTTCCTATCGGGCGGCACATTCAACAGCAAGTTGCTGTTCCGTCCCACAGAGGTGTAATAAATAGCCCGCAATTCGTCGGTCGGCTTAACCTTGTCGTCAGTGGCGGGGCTATAGAACCAGCCCGGACGAATCGACACATCGGTTTCGGCGGGAATCCATGCCTGACCGTAGATATTGCCTATCGTCAGCGTGTCGAGCACCGGTATTTTCCCCGGTTCAAAGCCGGTAGTGTCGAGGCGCGACCAGTTGGTTTCGCCGGCGCGACCGTCTTCGTTGCCTATCCACCGGCAACCCGGGCCGACATCGCTAAAAATCACCGCCGACGGCTGGTAGTGATAGACGGTGCGGTGGAACAGCGGCCAGTCGTATACCTGTCGTTTGCCGTTGTCGCCCTCGCCGTTGGCCCCGTCGAACCATTGTTCGAACACCGCGCCGTAGCCCGTCAGGACTTCGGCCAGCATTGCGGTAAAGACTTCGTTATAGTCGGGCGTGCCATACGTCGGATGATTGCGATCCCACGGCGAAAGATAGACGCCAAACTTCAGCCCGGCTGTCCGGCAGGCGTCCGACAGTTCGCGCAGGACATCGCCACGCCCCTCGCGCCATCCGCTTTCACGTACCGTATGCGTACTGTAACGGCTCGGCCACAGACAAAACCCGTCGTGGTGTTTGGCCGTAATGATAATGCCTTTCATACCGGCGTTCACGGCCGTTTCGGCCCACTGCCGGCAGTCGAGCGCGATGGGGCGGAACACCTGCGGGTCTTCGCGACCGTCGCCCCATTCCATGTCGGTAAACGTGTTCGGCCCAAAGTGGACAAACATGTAATATTCCATTTTTTGCCACTCCAACTGAGCAGTTGTCGGGACAGGCCCGTACGGTGCGGGAGGCGCCACCGGCATCCGGCAGGCGTGGAACAGCGCACAAAGCGCCGCAATTAAAATAATACGTTTCATTTTTTTGTTGAAAAGTTAGAGAAGTTCAGGAAGGGAATCCCGGCAGGGATGAAATGCCGGTAGAAAAAGGAAGGATACAGCGTCCTTACACCCTTAGGATTTATAACGGCCGATACAATAACATCAATATCTAATACCATTTTCATTATTTGTTATTTTAGCTTCCCCGGCTATCCGGTCGATTTCTTCCTGTGTGGCCTGACTTTTTGCCACGGCGCTTTCTATTCCCATAATTATTTCTTCCTTTTGGTTGATCTGATGCAAAGATACGCTTTTTATTTTAAGCATTAGGGAAGTAGTTACGGTACGGGGAAGGGGCGCGATGGCGTACCACCCCCTCCCCCAACACAGTCCGCAGGGAGCACGCTTTCCCGTATATCCGGAAGCTAAAGCATACGGTTAATAAAATATTGTCCCAACAGACGTGGCCTGCGTAACTCTTCCCCGCCAGCGGGGGTGGAATAGTTCTTAGTTCTTAACTCTTAGTTCTTAACTCTTAGTTCTTAGTTCTTAACTCTTAGTTCAAAAAAATTTCCCTCTTTTTTCAACTTTTTTTGGCTGATTTTAAAAAAAGTCATACCTTTGCCGCCGATACCGTTTTTTTTGATTAAATTTCTTGTTTAATCAAAACCCCTTTCTCCAGTCTCTTTTTTCTTTATATCTAAGTACTTCTATTGTCTTTTTGCCTTTGGCTCTCATTTTTCTTATTTTGTTATTCTCTATTTTCAATGGCCTGATAATCGCAGGCTTTTTTTTCTCTATGCACTAAATAGGACGTCGATTCATCCCCCGATTCGTCCCCCGATTTTCACTCTTCAACGCGCTGTTTTCACGTCTATTAGGGCAGCCTAAATAAGCCCATTTGCCCCTCGATTCTTCCCCCAATTCGTTTTTTGGGAGGAATGGTACTCTTCATTTATTCTTATTATCAGTGAGTTGCAGCGGTCTTTGATTAAACAAGAAATTTAATCAAAAAAAAACGGTATCGGCGGCAAAGGTGTAACTTCTTTAAAATCAGCCAAAAAAGTTAAAAAAGAGGATTTTTTTTTGAACTATGAACTAAGAGTTAAGAACTAAGAACTATTCCACCCCCGCCTGTGGGGGAGAGCTACGCAGGCCGCGCCTGTTAGGGACGGCACTCTATTAACCGTATGCTTTAGCTTACGAGCACAGACCCGCACACGTCCGCCCCCGCCAGCGGAGAAGAGCTACGCAGGCCACGCCTGTTAGGTTCCGCCGCACGGCTGTCCCCCGCTGGTGGGTGGCGCCCGTAGGGATGGGGTGGAATAGTTCTTAAAGTTCTTAGTTCTTAACTCTTAGTTCCTAGTTCCTACGGAACAATTGTGCTCATGATTTCGCTCCACGGGCCTTTTTCGCCGCGTTGATTTTCGTCGAACTCGAGCATAAACGGCGTGTGCGTATCGAACAACGAACGTATCAGGTCGTTGATTGACGCAGGAGGCGTTTCGAGTATCGCCCAACGGATTTCGGCGCCGTGTTGCCCGGCGGGTTTGGCTTTGGAACCTCTACTTCCCTGGTCGAAGAAATGAATCGTCAGGCGGCGGGTGGTGCCGCTATCAATATCATAATCAGGAGACGTCATCGCTACGGGCGCGGGGATGCGGGTGGATGGGCAACCCGAGGTCGTCGCGGTCTTCGTCGGTAACGTTCCGGTTAAATTGCAGGAACTCTTTAGTGTCCTGCTGCAAGGCTTTTTCGAGTGCGTCGCGTGCCCTGTTTTTGGCCAGCGCTGTTGTTTTAGTACGGGTGGCCGGTTCTTCGGCGATTTCGAGTTTTAGGGCGAAGTCGTCACGCAACACTGTTAACTTGTCGTACTCAATAGCAGGGAAATTAAACCGTGCCAGGGACGGCTGTAAATATTTTAAGAAATTGATTGTCCACGCGAGCAATTCGCGATCTTTACGGGGGAGGTAATGTTGAGGTATACTGTTTGTTTTTTATAAATGATTATTTAATTAGTGAACAACTGAAGAGTAGTTGCATGTCCCGGCGAGTTCGCCGCGCACCGCGAGGAACATGACACGTTATATGTATAGGTGAACGAAACCGGCGTAAAAAGAGCCACCGGATGCGTGTATATTGCTTGATTGTATGCCTTGTCCTGCAAGGCCTGCGGAGATGTTACTGTTGTAACTAATTGGTTATAAGTGAGTTTTTGGTTTTTGAGAGAGTAGAATTAAATATCAAACAAAACGAAGTCCCTTCGGGTTTCGAACAGGCTGATATGTTTAATCGTTTTACCATTCGTATTAAATAATTAGTGGTTGTGGGTGTAAATGTAGAGGTATTTTTTGAATGATGCAAATTTTTTTGGATGATTCCTTATCTGTCAATACAACTAGGCCTGTTGGTTGCAGGTCAATATCCTGTTGTTATTCATGTTAGGTTTTTTCAGGACATCCTGCATTTTCCGTCGGAGGCGGCTTTTGAGACGTCCCCGCCTCCCAAAAACAGGAACGCCCGCGTCGGGTATCGGTCGTTGCATGGAAGCAGCCGGTTTTTAATGAATATCCGGGGTCCAATTTCCCCGAACAAAGAAAAAAGAAAAAAAATGTGCATAACTTGTTTGTAAATTCAAAATAATGTACTACCTTTGCAGTCCGTTTTTTTACAAGAAAACAGTATATTTATCTGACGTTAAGATATTTGTATTGTTCAAAAGAAACAAAAAGGCTGATTATGCGTCTTTTGACAGTAATGAAACGGGAACACCGAAGCAAAAAGATTAATGTAAGCAAAAGATTAAACGTTTAAAAGAAAATGTTACAACCAAAAAAAACCAAATTCAGGCGGCAGCAAAAAGGCCGTATGAAAGGGATAGCCCACCGCGGACACGAACTATCGTTCGGCTCGTTTGGGATTAAGACTCTCGAAGAGTGTTGGCTTACCGGCCAGCAAATAGAAGCCGCCCGGCAGGCGGTGGTGCGTCACATGAAACGTGAAGGTCAGATATGGATTCGCGTGTTCCCCGACAAACCGTTCACCAAAAAGCCGGCCGAAGTACGTATGGGTAAAGGAAAAGGAGCGCCCGAAGGCTTTGTGTGCCCCGTTACGCCCGGTCGTATTTTAATTGAAGCCGAAGGCGTACCTATCGCCATAGCGAAAGAAGCGCTCCGGCTGGCCGCCCAAAAATTACCTGTTACTACTAAATTTGTAGTGCGTAGAGATTATACCGAATAATAAGAATGATACAATGAAAACGCCAGAAGCACGGGAACTTTCGATAAAAGACTTGCGGGAACGTATTGAAACGGAAAGAGCGCATTATGTCCGCCAAAAAAACAACCATGCCGTTTCGCCTGTAGAGGATACCTCGAAAATAAGTAAAAACCGCCGGAACATTGCACGTATGCTCACCATTTTGAGCCAAAAAGAAAAAGAAGTAATAAACTAATTCGATGATGGAAAGAAATCTTCGTAAAGAAAGAATAGGTGTAGTGGTAAGCAACAAAATGGAAAAATCCGTTATTGTTGCCGTTAAACGTAAAGTGAAACATCCTATTTACGGAAAATTCGTAAATAAAACCACGCGATTTGTCGCCCACGACGAGAAGAACGAATGTAGCGAAGGCGATACTATCCGCATCATGGAAACCCGCCCGTTGAGTAAAACCAAACGTTGGCGATTAGTAGAAATAGTAGAAAAAGTGAAATAAAGCTATGATACAACAAGAAACACGACTAACAGTAGCCGACAACAGCGGCGCCAAAGAAGTGCTCTGCATCCGGGTGCTTGGCGGAACTCGCCGCCGGTATGCCAGCATTGGCGATAAAATCGTGGTGTCGATTAAAAGCGCCATCCCCAGTGGCGACGCTAAAAAAGGAACCGTATCCAAAGCCGTTATCGTACGCACAAAAAAGGAAATCCGCCGCGCCGACGGCTCTTATATCCGCTTTGACGATAACGCCTGCGTGCTCCTCAATAATCAGGGAGAAGTCCGCGGTACTCGTATCTTTGGACCCGTTGCCCGCGAATTACGCGATAATTACATGAAAATAGTTTCTTTAGCGCCGGAGGTAATATGATGAAAAGAAAATTACACATTAAAAAAGGCGACACCGTCTATGTCAATGCCGGCGACGACCGCGGCAAAAAAGGAAAAGTGCTGGAAGTGCTTACCAATAAAAACCGCGCCATTGTAGAAGGAATTAATATAGTAAAAAAACATACCAAACCTAACGCGAAACATCCACAGGGCGGAATTATCGAACAGGAAGCGTCGATTCACATTTCCAACCTGCAAGTAGTCGACCCCGCATCGGGTAATGCAACCCGCATAGGCCGCCGGCTGAACGAGAAGGGTAAATCAGTTCGTTACGCAAAAACATCGGGAGAGGAGATTAAATAATGGCAAAGAAAGAAGGAACGAAAGCGGCGGCAACGCCAAAAACAGCGCCCAAAGCAACGCCAGCAAAAAAAGAAGCCGCTCAGCAACCGGCGACCCCAAAGGGATATATTCCGGCGCTGCAAAAAAAATACCGTGAACAAATTATCCCCAATCTCATGAAGGAATTTGGATACAAGAACATTATGCAAGTTCCACGATTGGAGAAAATAATAATTAACCAGGGCGTCGGTGCAGCAGTAAGCGATAAAAAGTCGATTGAAGTAGCGCAAAACGAATTGACTACTATTGCCGGTCAAAAAGCCGTGCAGACATTTTCGAAGAAAGACATCTCGAACTTTAAGTTGCGTAAAGACATGCCTATCGGCGTTAAAGTAACCTTGCGCGCCTCAAAAATGTACGAATTTTTAGACCGCTTAATTTCCGTCTCGTTGCCGCGTATCCGCGACTTCAACGGTATTTCCAACAAGTTTGACGGACGTGGAAATTATACGTTGGGCATCAAGGAACAGATTATTTTCCCCGAAATAGACATTGACAAAATTACGAAGATATTAGGATTGGAAATATCGTTTATCACCACCTCCGAACGCGACGAAGAAGCCTATGCGCTATTGCGGGAATTTGGATTACCATTTAAGACTAACAAGAAATAATATACTATGGCAAAAGAATCCATGAAAGCGCGTGAAGTGAAACGCGCAAAGTTAGCAGCTAAATATGCCGGAAAAAGAGAAGCGATAGCCGATCGGCTGAAAAAAGGCGAAATCGACCATGCGGAGGCTTGGGCATTGTTAGCTAAACTGCCCCGAAATGCCAACCCGATACGCCAGCATAACCGCTGCTCATTGACCGGACGACCGAAAGGCTATATGCGCATCTTCGGCGTTAGCCGCATCCAGTTTCGCGAAATGGCAAGCCAGGGACTGATTCCGGGCATACGCAAAGCAAGTTGGTAAGAGAGAAAAAGGTCAATTTAAAACTTGTAGATGATGAAAAGTTCAGTATTAACGCAGCCAAGATTAACAACAGCCGGCAAATTATTGTTAGGCGCAGGTAGTTCTATCATCATTCTGGCTTTGATTTACATGACTGCTAACATAGACAGGGCAGATGCCATTGTTCACTTATGGCTTATTGCTGTCATAACAGGGGTTTGTCTTACTTTAAGTTCATGTTTATTTATAAACCGGCATACACAAAAGAAGGCAAGGCTTGATCACAAACGATTTATAACATATAATTCATAATTAAAAAAGGATATCGGGCGCAGGAGCGCTGAAATTAAAACTATAAGACAATGACTGATCCAATAGCAGATTTTTTGACAAGAATTCGTAACGCGGTAAACGCCGGACATAAAACGGTAGAAATTTCCGCCTCGAAAATGAAACAGGAACTTACACGTATCCTGCATGAAAAAGGCTATATCCTTGCCTATAAAATAGTGGAAGGAAAACCTTTTAATACCATTAAAATAGCGCTAAAATACCATCCGGACAGCAACCGTCCGGCCATCAAAGCGCTGAAACGGATAAGTACGCCGGGCTTGCGTACCTATACCGATGTGCAAAACATGCCGCGAGTGCTGAACGGGTTGGGTATTGCCATCCTCTCTACCTCCAAAGGAGTGATGACCGATAAGGAAGCCATTGAACAAAACGTCGGCGGCGAAGTACTGTGTTATGTGTATTAAGTTAAACGGATGCGCTAACGTATAAAGGAATGAACAATGAATAAACATCACTCTTTCCGGTACAGAAAACTATGGCCGTTGTTTGTAGCAATAGGATTGACTATTTCATTTTCAAATTGTAACAAAACAATCGAAAACAACGACACGATTGTAAATACCGTGTGGAAGTACGAAACGAACGACCTTGTTATTGAGTTGCGGTTTGATGATGCCGAAACGTGTTCCATCAGCAATGGCAGCAAAAATGCAT